>NZ_JAWLQI010000143.1:0-518 GCF_036997785.1 Brachyspira pulli | reverse complement strand
ATAATTTTTATAAACTTTATATTTATGAATTAAAATATAAAACATTTACTTTTATAGTCTTTTTGTTATAATCTTTATATGAGAAATATTAATAGAATGAACGATTATTTTGTACGTTACCTTTTAGGTTCTCTTGGTAATGAGGATATATTAGAAAATATAGTAAATTGTGTACTTAGAGATTCAAAATTTGATGAAGTACATAATTTGGAAATTATAAATCCTCATAATCTGCCAGAAAATATTAATCTTAAAGAATCTGTTCTTGATGTTAAAGCTAGAACAAAGGATAATAAAAAAATAATTATAGAGATACAATTATCTGGAAATATTGATTTTGTAAAAAGAATATTTTATTATATATCAAAAAATGTGGTAAGCGAAATTAATGAAAATGAACCTTATGATACTATTAGTCAGGTTATAAGTATTAATTTTGTTAACTTTAATATGGACTTTTATGATGAAGGTAAGCCGCATAGATGTTTTAAATTAATAGATACTGAAAATCATAATGT
>NZ_JAWLQI010000142.1:0-520 GCF_036997785.1 Brachyspira pulli | reverse complement strand
ATTATAAGTTTATCATGTGCTTGGGTGATAATATCTATTATAAGCTGTTTATTTGTATTTTTTGTATGTGCTTTATTTTTTAAAGTGGAATTTTCTTTTGCTTCTATACTTCTGTTTTTGCCTGTAATTATATTGGCGTCTTTGCTTTATATATTTATAAGCTTCTTTGTTTCTAGCTTGGTTAAAAATAATGAAACTGCGAGCATATTATATAATATTATTTTGATGGCTTCTATGTTTTTAAGCGACGGATATTATTCTTTATACAATGCTCCAAATATAGTGAAAATTTTAAGTAAATTAAATATTTTTCAGTATTTTTTGAATGCTTTCAGAGGTGCTTTTTATTTTGATTTTCATGCATATTTTATTGGAATAGCTGTACTTTTAGTATGTTTAATAATTGCTTTGATTCTTGCCGTTAATACTTTCAGATATGCTGATAAATAATAATAGGCTTGTTTTTATATTTAAACAACTATATTTTGTCAAAAATAATTTTTTAAATTTAAAATATTTG
>NZ_JAWLQI010000141.1:0-568 GCF_036997785.1 Brachyspira pulli | reverse complement strand
CTATAACAGTGTGATGTTGGAACAGAATCTTAAAACTTTCAAAGAGATATCAGGCTTAAGAAAAGGACAGAAAGATTTAGAAGAAAGTTTGAACGAATCTATATCTCAGAATAATGCAAAATACGATGAGTTAATAAATAATTTAAATAATAAATTAGATTTACAGAAAGAAGAACAAACTAGATTCTTAGAAGAAGAAAAAGAAAATCTTAATAAGAAGAACGAAGAATTATTAAACAATGTAAACGATACAATCAATCAAAATAATGCTAAATATGAAGAATTGATTAATAATTTAAATAATAAAGTAGATGAAAATTCTGGTAATATAAATAAATTACAAGAAGAAATATCTAATAAGATAGATGAGAAAATCGAACAGAACAACACTAATTATAACAGTGTGATGTTAGAGCAGAATTTAAAAACTTTCAAAGAGATATCCGGCTTAAGAAAAGGACAAAAAGATTTAGAAGAAAGTTTGAATGAATCTATCAGTCAGAATAATGCAAAATACGATGAGTTAATAAATAATTTAAATAATAAATTAGATTCACAGAAAGAAGAG
>NZ_JAWLQI010000140.1:0-612 GCF_036997785.1 Brachyspira pulli | reverse complement strand
CGAAGTCCTCAGACACGCTTCACGAAAGTGCAATTATGAAATTAATACATTATTTACATGTAAGATAATGTATTAAATTTGCTATAAAATATATCCTTTCTCATGCCAAAGGCAGTGATCTACTTCGTAAATACAAATAAAATAATAAATTAATTATTCTTTTTCACTACTACAATAGGGCTTTCCTTTATTCTCATAATCTCTCTAATATCTATATTATTTTCTAAAAGCTCCCTCATAGCTTTCATATAAGGGTGAATATGATAAAAATATTTTTTGTATCCTTCACATAAATAATTTTTTCCTTCTTCTCCGTCATAAAATTTATCGAATCTGTTTTTAGGACATTCTCCTCTGCATGCAAATAAAGCGTCGCATCTTAAACAATTTTTAGGTAAATTTGATTTTTTAAGTCCGAAAGATTTTTGCTTATCTGAATCAATTATACTTTTAGGATTATCATTTATTATATTACCTATTTTATAATCAGGATAAACATAATGATCACAGCTGTAAATATCCCCATTATGCTCAACTACAGTACAGCCGCTGCATTCTTTTCCAAATAAACATATAGTACTATCTAAACCAAGCCAAGAAGTTAAAGCCCAT
>NZ_JAWLQI010000139.1:0-632 GCF_036997785.1 Brachyspira pulli | reverse complement strand
AGATATTAATTCTGTTTTATCATAATTTTCATCATATACTACACCGTATCCCATACAGCCTAAACCAATAGCTGAAACTTCCAAATCTCCTAGCATTCTTTTTTTCATTTTATACTCTCCTAAACTTTTTATTATTAAAATTTATTTTCCTACTCTGTCAGCATATTCTTTACTATATCTGTCTCCATGAATTACTATTTTTGAAAGTGATTCATTTATATCATTTAATTCATTATCTGTTAATACTATATCTGCTGATGAAGTATTTTCTTTTAATCTTTCTAAACTCCTAGTACCAGGTATAGGAACTATGAAACTTTTTTGTGCTAATACCCAAGATAATGCCACTTGAGAAGGAGTTATATTTTTATTATTGGCAATCATTTTTATAAGGTCTATTAATTTTTGATTAGCTTCTAAATTTTCTTTTTGAAATCTAGGTACTATACTTCTAAAGTCATCATTTCCAAAAGAAGAATTTTTATCTATAGTGGCAGTTAGGAAACCTTTACCTAATGGAGAAAAAGGTACCAAACCTATATTTAATTCCTCTAATAATGGAATAATTTCTTTTTCAGGTTCTCGCCACATCATAGAATATTCGCTTTGTAATGCTGTGAGTTTGCATATTG
>NZ_JAWLQI010000138.1:0-743 GCF_036997785.1 Brachyspira pulli | reverse complement strand
CAGTTCTTTTATTGGTATAAAAGAACCTATATCCTCGACAGGCTCGGATACGCTTCGCGAACAACTGCATTTTTAACCTAAAACTAATGTATTACACCATCTTTAATACATATTCTAATAATATAAGGTTGTAATATTTGCGTTTTCGCAAAACGTGCCTGTGGCAGCAACTTTGGCGAAGCCCGCCTGTGGCGTGTGCGTCAAAAAAGTTGATAACATTTATATAAAGTGTATCAGTTGACAAACTTAAAAAATTAAGTATATGCAACATATTATATTAATTAAAAAATTATAATAATTTTATCAGCTAATGTTTTGAAACAAGTATAAATTATTTTTTTAGTTATTGACAAAATTCCATATTTATCTTACTTTAAAAAATAAATTATAATTAGTTTAGGGTTAGTATTAATGTATATAGAAAGCGATATAATACGAGGTCATATAGATGCTGTTGTTCTGCATTTTTTGAAAGATAATGATTCTTACGGTTATGAACTTTCTAAATTAATTACTGATAAAACTAATGGAGAATATGAGATTAACGGTCAGACTTTATATAGTGCTATAAGAAGGCTTGAAGGAAAAAAGCTAATAGAAAGTTATTGGGGTGATGAAAGTCAGGGAGGAAGAAGAAAATATTATAAAATTACTGAAGAAGGTAAAAAGTTTTTGCAGGAAGAAAGAGAAATATGGCTATTTACTAAAAAGATAATAGATAAACTTCTTGATATTGAATAGAT
>NZ_JAWLQI010000137.1:0-960 GCF_036997785.1 Brachyspira pulli | reverse complement strand
CCGCCAAAAAAGAAAGCTGATAATTCTATTATGCTCTCTATACTTCCAGGCATATTGAAAATAGCTAAGTTTTCATGTATTTTATAAATAATAACTGAACTTATTACAAGAATTATCGCAAGTAGAATAATATAAAATTTATAAGATGCATTTTTATAAAAAACTATCTCTATCAAAACACCTATAACAGCACAACCTACCATAAATATTATTACTAATCTCACAAATAAATCTTTTGAATCATCTTCAAAATCTACATTAGGATTATCTCTATCTCTCCATCTGAGGTAGTTGCGGCGAATTTCTTTAATTTCTATACTACTATTAAAATCATAACTATTTTCTAAAATAATATCATTATCACTTACTATATAGTTACCATTATAAATGCTGATTTCTTCATTTTCTTCTATTACATTTACATTATATACATTATGTTTTGTCATTTCATTATAAAATATAAAAGAAATAATAATTAATACAACCGCTAATATACTAATCTTCATATAAACCTCTTTAAAAAACACTTACAGCAAATTAATAAATATTTATCATAAATTAATTTTTATTTCAAGCATATTTATTGATACCTAAATAATGTATTAATAAAAAATAATTAATGCACGGTAAATAAAGCCTTAAAATAAAGTATTTTAATAATTCTAATTTTACTATTTTTTAGAATCGGTTAACCGTGCGGTTAGTAAATTTTTAATTTTAAATAAAGCTTGGGCGGGTGCTAAAAAGATAATATGAACTTTTAAATCTAAATAAAGTTTAATAGCAAAAATAGATTAATAATTCTTAAAGGGCGGGGAATTAGAAATAAGTTTTAAAATTTAATTACATTTGCCCACACTTTAGGCTTTCTAAACTCACAGTCATTTTTATATTATCTTTCTTTTTAATCTTACCTATTATTTTAGCTGCCCACCCAAGATTTTTTTTTAATTTGTTACG
>NZ_JAWLQI010000136.1:0-1153 GCF_036997785.1 Brachyspira pulli | reverse complement strand
AAAATGTACTAACTATATTTTATATTATATTGTATATATTTATTTTTATATAAAAACTTTTAATATCAGAAATAATAATATTTATAATTTTTTAATCCCATTCTGCCATAACTATATACAAAGTATAATTTACTATTTTATAATAAACATTTAATTATAAATAACAGTATATTAAAAGAATGTATATATTATAGACTATTTTTATAAGTCTAAAGAATATATTAATTGTTTCACGTGAAACCATTTGGAATTAAAATAAGTTATACAAAAAGAGTATATACTAAGAATTTTTAAGTTTGTCAAATAATGCATTTTATGTAAATTTTATCTACTTTTTTGCCGCACACGCTCTGCGGACTTCGTCAAAGTAGATATATCCTCGACAGGCTCGGATACGCTTCGCGAAAACGCAATTGCTAGAACTTTATATTTTAAGAATATGTATTAAATATTGTATAAACCCTAGTTTTAGGTCAAAAATGCAGTTCTTTTATACCAATACTTTACAGTACTTCCTTCGGTCGTAAAAGAACTTGGGTGCGGGGAAAGCCCTGCAGATATTTAAAATTTAAAAAAATTATTTCTGACAAAATGTAGTTGTTTAGGTATATTTATATGGAAGCTTTTAATTTATTAGTTCTTTTTTCCGCCGCAAAATGTAGTAACTTTAATTTATATATTTAATATAGAAAAACAAATAGTATAGACATATTTATTGTTTTATCTGAAATTTAATTATATACCATTTCCTATAAAATAAATTCAGTATTAAAAGAATTTATATATAAAAAAATATATTTATAATAGGAAGCTTTTTAATTTATTAAGTTATTTTAGAAGCCGTAAAATATACTAGCTTAATTTACATTATATTGGATATATTTATGATTCCTATAAAACTTAATTTTATATGGTATATAATATATATTTATATTAAATAATAATAGTAGAATATGATTAATATTATCTCCTAAAACTTTTAATTATAAATAGTTGTATATTAAAAGAATGTATATATTATAGACTATTTTTATAAGTCTAAAGAATATATTAATTGTTTCACGTGAAACTATTTAGTAATAAAAAATAAGTTATATAGAAAAGAATATATTTATAATAGAAGATTTTTATTTATTTGTTCTTTTTCCCGCCG
>NZ_JAWLQI010000135.1:0-1174 GCF_036997785.1 Brachyspira pulli | reverse complement strand
AAAATTTTTGAGTTTGTCATTTTTTTATTCAACTTTTTCCCGCCGCAAAAAGTTGCAAAAAATGCAAGTATAAAATTAGTACTAAATCATACTAAAATCATCTTACATGTAAAATAATTTATTACATTTAAGTTCAAATATAGCCTTTCGCCGAAGGCGGGCTGTGCCTGCTTCTTTGTGGCAATAAAAGAAGTGGGGTGCGGGGCAAAGCCCTGCAGATATTTAAAATTTAAAAAAATTATTTTTGACAAAATATATTTGTTTAGGTATATAATAAAAAATTATGCTGATATATCTCTTTTATTAAAGATAATCACAGTAAGTACATTAGTTACTATTCCAATAACTAATAAGCATATAGTGCCAATTAAAAATATATTAAAATCATCGCTATATTTGGAAGGATTAAACAATGATATAATACTTAAATATTTAAAAAACTCTGCCTTATCGCCTACCCTTGATATCATTTGAAATAACATAAATAATATACAAAGTCCAGCACCAGCCCAAAGTGAAATATTTGTAGAAGAAAAACTAACAGAACTCAAAAAACATATTCCTAAAAAAGAAAACCACAAACCATAAAGTCCAATATTTATAACTATGAGTTTTGATATATCAAGTTCGCCTTTAAACATAATCTCACTTGTAATTATAAGCAGTATAGTTATATATAAGTTTAATATAAATATTTCTATAACAGTACTCAATATTTGAGTAGATATTATTTTGATTCTTGAATTTGGTGTAGAAAATAAATATGCAATGCTTCCTTTATCAATGTATCTTATTACTAGTCTATTAACTAATAATACAATAAAAACCAACGGAAAAATAATAAGCAAAAATGAATATAAATAATCAATTAAAAAGTCGGTTAAATTACTTGAAAAATTATTCATTCCAAATAATGCAAACATCTGAGGCATACTCTCAACCATAGAGTTTAAACTATCAACAAGTTTAGGGTCAAACATAGAAACTATAATTGCTCCATACATAGTTAATACTAAAGCAAATATTAATAATATTTTTAAATTTGATTTGAATTCTTTTTTTAATAAAACTAAATTAAACATACAAACTCCTATTATTGATAAACTTATTATTGCTAATAAAAATTATTTACTAGTATATACTGAAAATTTTTAAGTTTGTCATTTTTTTTAAT
>NZ_JAWLQI010000134.1:0-1389 GCF_036997785.1 Brachyspira pulli | reverse complement strand
TACTCCATATAAAAGAATGATTATAAACAGATAATTTATTTTTATTAATATAAATATAAAAAAGGCTTAACTACATTATTGTAATCAAGCCTTAATTTCATTTCATAAAATTAGAATTAATTATGATTTTTCAAATTATAGTCCTCAGAATAAACTCTTCCTTCATCATAATACAAAGGCATTTTATCAATTCTATGTGTATCAAAAGGTAAGTATAATTTAAATAATTCTTTTTTTGTATTTTTTTCTACTTCTACAATTCTAGCTGTTGGATAAGAATATAACAATAATATGTTTTGATAATTTTCTCCTGTAAAATCTACATCAGACATAATTTGTGAATATAAAGAGCTATCTCTGTATTCATATATTTTTTGAGCTATGTAATTACCATATGAACCTGTTACTTTATACTCCACATATCTTGAACCATTAGGATTAGTATTTTCATCCCCCTGATTATCAAACATACCTAAATTACCATTAGCAAGTAAAAATAAAGCATGCTGATTTTTTGGACCGTCATTTACAGCATCACCTTTTACTCTGTATGCATCCAAAGATTTTAAATCTTTAAAATGTAGATTATATGGAATTTGATCAGGTACTTTTGTAGATATTGTATCATCAGCCATCCACCATATTAATTCCCATTCACTATAATCTATAGCTAGTACAGCTCTTTGTCTTGATGATACATATAAAATATCAGTACTAGAATCATAAACTAATGAATTAGCATGTAACCAATCTATATATTTTTGATTTCCATTTACAGTATATATATTATTTACATCTTCTCCAAATACTACCTGCTTGAATACAGCTTCATCTTGAGAATATTTTTTCAAATCTAATGCATTTTGTATTAATTTTCCAAAACTTAATTCTTTTAATTGTATACCTGAGCTATTTATTTCAACCAATCTATCTTGATCTCCCCAAGTCGAATATGATAAATAAATATAATTTTCATTAATTTTTATTACATCATGATGTGAATAAGTCGGATATCTTATAATTCTATTGCCTAGTAAACCATATGAGCCAGCATTGAGATCACCTCCTTGAGAAGTATTCAAAAATAATATTTTTGAATTATCAATATATATCCTAGAAAAATATCCCTCTATAGTATTTAAATATCTTATATATCCATTTTTAGATACTGCTGATTTAGCACCTTTAAACCAGCCAGCATTAAAAAAATATAATTCTGGATTATTAGGATATTTTTCTTCTGGCAGATTATTAATTTCTACATCATATTTCTTTTGTATAGTAACTCCATTATATGATAAAGTTCCTATACTAACATTTTTAGTTATAATTCTTCCGCCGTCATTAACTTCAATGGTATTCTGTGACTCTGGAAACATGCCATGTATT
>NZ_JAWLQI010000133.1:0-1474 GCF_036997785.1 Brachyspira pulli | reverse complement strand
AAATAATTATTTTTCTTGACTTTTTTATCTTTTTGTATATAATTAGTTACTATGAAAGGTAATTTATATTCTAACAATTTCAAAAGCATTCTTGCTTATTACTTTTTCTATTATGGCGTTTAAGGCGCCAGTGTATCTATATTTCTAATTAACAAACATATTATATTTAAATTTTTTTATTTCTAATAAAAATTGTTCGCTTAAATATTATAACACTTTATATATGCTTACAATTTTTATATTTCAGTATTCTAAATTTTAAAATTATATTAAGGAGAATTAAATTATGATAGTAGTAATGAAACCAAATGCAAAAGAAGAACAAGTAAATAATATTATAGAAAGATTAAAAGAAGCTGGGTTAGGTATAAATAAAAGTGTTGGAGTAGATTATACTGTAATAGGAATGGTAGGCGATACTTCAAAGATAGATAGGGATTTAATATCATCTTTACCTGGAGTATCAAAAGTATTAAAAGTACAAGAACCATTTAAAAGAGCAAACAGAGCTTTCAAGAAAGAAGATACAATAGTAGATGTTAGCGGAGTAAAAATAGGGGAGAATAAGCCTGTTATTATTGCTGGGCCTTGTTCAGTGGAAAGTGAAGAACAATTAATAAGTATAGCAAAAAGTGTTAAGGCTTCCGGAGCTTCAATACTTAGAGGCGGAGCTTTCAAGCCTAGAACATCTCCTTATGCATTTCAAGGTTTGGCATTGGACGGACTTAAAATATTGAAACTAGCAAGAGAAGAAGTTAATATTCCTATAGTGAGTGAGATAGTATCTATTAGACATTTAGAAGATTTTGATAATACTGTTGATATGATTCAAATAGGAGCAAGAAACATGCAGAACTTTGAACTTCTAAAAGAGGTTGGTAAATTAAAAAAGCCTATATTATTAAAAAGAGGTTTATCTAGTACTATAGAAGAATGGCTTATGAGTGCAGAATACATACTTAATCAAGGAAATGAAAATGTTGTATTATGCGAACGCGGTATAAGAACATTTGAAACTTATACTAGAAATACTTTTGACGTTTCAGCAATTCCGGCAATAAAGCGTTTAAGTCATTTGCCTGTTATTGGTGATCCTTCACATGCTAGCGGTAAATCTTGGATGGCACTTCCTCTTACTTTGGCAGCTATTTCTGCTGGTGCTGATGGTATGATTATAGAAGTACACAATGATCCTCAATATGCTTTATGCGATGGGGCACAGTCTATAAAGCCCGATGTATTTGCTGATATTATGGAATCTGTTAATATGATTTCTGATACCGTTGTAAAAATCAAAGAAAAACATAATGGCAGAGTTTATACTAAATAATTAATTTTTATTTTTAAGTTAAAAAGGTGAGTAGAATTATTCTATTCATCTTTCTTATTATATTGAAATATATATATTTTTTTGATAAAGAGAAAATATTTATTACTTAATTTTCAAATAAATCTAATAATATAATTATATGTT
>NZ_JAWLQI010000132.1:0-1495 GCF_036997785.1 Brachyspira pulli | reverse complement strand
TGACAAAATATAGTTGTTTAGGTATATACTGAAAATTTTTAAGTTTGTCAATTTTTTGTTGTTATTTTTACATCAACAGAGTCAAAGAACATTTATATAATTAATAAAAAAATAGGGTTTTGCAATTTTTATTTATTACAAAACCCTAAATATAAAAAATAATATTAATATTATTCTAATACATAACTATATAAATCTGTTATAAATGGTCTAATTTCATCAAAGTCAAAAACTATTTCTGTTTCTCCATAAACATAAGCTGTTATAGTATATATAGGCCATACAAAATGTATTCCGTCAGCATAAATGTAAAAAGATGTGTCAGCTAAAGTTATTTCATCTAAAGGGACTAAGTAACTTTCTTCATCTCTATCTTCTATTGATAAAAGTTTATCTCTCATAATACTTTTTAATTCACTATCATCAAAATCTTTTATAAAATTAGTAACTTCTATTTTTTCACCTGTTTCTAATGAATATACTAAATTATAATTATTGTACACTCCATGTGCTCCGCCTAAATATAATGTTGAAGTTATTCTTATTGATATACTTTTATCATTAAAATAAGTTATACTAATAGATTTACTTGATTCATAGCTGTAAACTGAATTTGTTATCCATTCATCATACAGATCACTCATAGAATTTTCAAATAATTTTGATATGCTTCCTTTTTTATCATCAAATTCTAAATTTTCATTTCTTCTTAGATTATTTAAATTAAAATCTTCATTTATATCTAAAGAAATTTTATCATATACTTCTAATTTGTTAGTGTCATTAGGTATAAGTAAAAATATAGAATCTCTATATGAGAATGTTGATGCACTTCCATATTCATTAGTTTCTGAAACATTTGTATACACATAATTATATACTGCAGCTTTCAATGATGAAGTAGTATTTATTTCTTTTGATGAGCTATTTAATGATTTTGAAGTCATTTTAAATGATGTAATATTTGAATATGTAGTTTCTATACTGTCGCCGTTTTCAGCTTCTGCATATATTCTATTGTTTGTTATATCAAGAATACTATTTTTATTATAGAATTGATTTATATCATTTAAATTTTTATAATTAAAAGCTGTTTTTATCTTTTCATAATTAGGCATTAATTCAGAATAGCTGTCTATATAGTCAGGCCATCTGTCATTTAAATATACAGAAAAGAAATCAGCATCATCATTTTTCATATAATAATGATGCGATATCCATTCTATGCCTTTATTTTTATTATTTTTAACTTCTTCTGTTTTAACTGAATCTGATGAAGAATTATTAGTTGCTATTTCATTAGTTTGAATTACTTCTGCTGAATTATTATTTATATTATTATTTTCTTTATTTGAACATGACATAAGTGCTATAATAGAAAATATAATTAATATACTTTTTTTAATCATAATTGTTCCCTTAATTTTTATTCCAAATACAAGTAAACATAATATACCAACTCTATATGTTTGTCAATATAAAATATTTATGAATA
>NZ_JAWLQI010000131.1:0-1800 GCF_036997785.1 Brachyspira pulli | reverse complement strand
GAAATAATTTTTTTAATTTAAAATATTTTCAGGGCTTTGCCCCGAACCCCAGTTCTTTTATTGGTATAAAAGAACCAAAAGAACTGCATTTTTATAGGTTATATACTATATTTAATAGGCATGTTTTTAATATAAAGTTATAGAGATTGCGTTTTCGCAAAGCGTATCCGAGCTTGTCGAGGATATAGGTTCTTTGACGAAGTCCGCAGAGCGTGTGTGGCGGGAAAAAGTTGAATAAAAAAATTGACAAACTTAAAAATTGTTTAGTATATATTTTAAATTGATGTAATGTAATAAATTTAATTATATAAAAATAAAGTGTATCAAAATATAATACAATAAAAAAGCCTGCATCTGCTTCAAGCAAACACAGGCTTAAAATTTAATTATATTAAATTAAAATATATTTTTTAATATTATAGTTTGATCTCTTCCGGCACCTACTGATACTATAGATATTTCTGTATCAACTAATTCGCTTAATCTTTTCAAATACTTTTTAGCATTTTCTGGAAGTTTATCATATTCTCTTATACTGCTTGTATCAGTTTTCCAGCCTTCAAATTCTTCATAAACAGGTTCTACTTTTGAAAGTATATTTAAATTAGCAGGATACCAAGTTAATATTTCATTATTATATTTATATCCTACACATATTTTTATTTTATCTAATTCATCTAATATATCTAGTCTTGTTATAGCAATAGAGTCAAGACCATTAATATATGAAGCATATCTTAAAACGCATGCATCAAGCCAGCCGCATCTTCTAGGTCTTCCAGTAACTGTACCGTATTCGCCGCCTTTATCTCTTATGAATTGTCCTATATCATCGAATAATTCTGAAGGGAAAGGGCCTTCTCCAACTCTTGTAGAATAAGCTTTTACAACACCTATAACATGATCAATTTTTCTAGGGCCTACACCAGAACCGCTGCAAGCTCCTGCTGCTGAAGGGTAGGAAGAAGTAACGAAAGGATAAGTACCATGATCCAAGTCAAGCATAGTAGCCTGAGCACCTTCAAACAATATATTCTTCTTGCTTTTTATTGCATCATTAAGTATTTGTGCTGTATCTGCAACATAAGGTTTTAATCTCTCAGCATATCCTAAATATTCTTCCAATAATTCTTCATAATTAATTTCTTCATGATTATAAAGTTTTTTGAGAAGTTTATTTTTTAATTCTACATTGAATTTTAATTTTCTTGCAAACTCATCTTTATCCATTAAATCGCATATTCTAATACCTAAACGGCTAGCCTTATCCATATAACAAGGGCCTATTCCGTTTTTAGTAGTTCCGATTTTGTTTTCTCCTAAATCTTCTTCTTGAAGTGCATCAAGTATTTTATGATAAGGCATTAAAACATGTGCTCTGTTAGAAATTTTTAAATTTGATATATTAACTTTTTTAGCAATAAGTTCATCTATCTCACTTAAAAATACTTTAGGTTCTATTACAACTCCGTTTCCTATTACACAAACTTTATCCTTATGCAATATTCCTGAAGGTAGAAGTCTTAATTTATACTTAACATTATCAACTACAACTGTATGTCCTGCATTACTTCCGCCTTGAGAGCGTACTACATATTCGCATTTATCAGCAAGATAGTCTACTATTTTGCCTTTACCCTCGTCACCCCATTGTGTACCAACAATAATTACTGAAGCCATTTTTAAACTCCTTATTCTATTATTATAAAAAAGAGATGTTTTTATTTTAAGTTTATAAAACACACAATGGCTATTATATTAATTTTTTTCAATAATTTCAATATATTTTGATAATAAATT
>NZ_JAWLQI010000130.1:0-2010 GCF_036997785.1 Brachyspira pulli | reverse complement strand
CTGTGCAAATAATAAAAAACTTTTATATTTTTTTATTTATGTTATAATTTTTTAATTATTTAATTTTAAAATATAATAGGGGTTATTTATGGCTCATGTTAATAAAACAGAAATAAGAGTAATATATGCAGATACAGATCAAATGGGGGTAGTTTATCATTCAAACTATCTTAGATATTTTGAAATAGGAAGAACTGAGCTTTTACGTGA
Organism: Brachyspira pulli; assembly: GCF_036997785.1. Classification (NCBI taxonomy): domain Bacteria; kingdom Pseudomonadati; phylum Spirochaetota; class Spirochaetia; order Brachyspirales; family Brachyspiraceae; genus Brachyspira; species Brachyspira pulli. The sequence goes on along the minus strand of NZ_JAWLQI010000130.1, from coordinate 1,800 downwards.
ATTAGGTATTTCATATAGGGATATGGAAGAAAAATATAATATAATGCTTCCTGTAAAAGAGGCTTTTGTAGATTATAAGGTTTCTATTAAGTATGATGAGGTTATAGTGGTTCATACCAGTGTAGAAAAATTAAAAAATGTATCATTAAAGCTTAAATATGAAATAAGAAGCAAGGAAAATGAGAATATATTATATAGTACAGGCTATACTTTACACCCATTTGTAAATAAAAGCGGTGCAATAGTAAAACCAGATAAATATTTATATGATATAATGCTTAAAGGCGTATGATTTTTTATTTGTTAGGGGAATTTTTGTTATGAATTGGCTTAATGTTGTATTAACTGTTCTTTCTTCAGCTAATATGGTTGGAGATTTAGTAAAAAACACTACAATGGAAAATAAAGCTAAAAAATTATATGATAAAATAGATGAAAGAGAAAAAGAAATTGTTGAAAAAATAGAATCAAAAACTAAAAAAGAATTTGAGTATGTATATGCCGAAATTAATTCTTTAAAAATAGTGGTAAGATTTTTATTTTTAATCTCGTTAATATTACTTGTTTTGTTTATAATATCATTGATATTTATTATTTTTGTTCTAAAATATAAGAATATAATTTAATTTTGTGAGTTTTGTATGGCGACTACTGTTAAAAAAAATAAGAAAGCATTGACTTGTTCAGTAATTACTAGAAACGGACCAGTTTTAAGGTCTATGCGTATAGATCATGTAGAAATACCTTCTCATGATGGCTATGTTTCCATACATTTGGATCATTGTCCATATATTGTACGTATAGGTTATGGTGAACTTAGAGTCTACAATGAAGATAATAAACTTATTAATATGTATGTAGAATATGGAATAGCAGAAGTAACTAATAATGTTATTGGTATATTAGTTGAGGAAGCTTTATATCCTAAAGATATAAATGCAGATCTTTTAAAAGAAGAAATCACTAAATTATCTAAACAAATGGTTATTAATGCTGAAGAAGCTAGAAGAAATAATGAAAAAATTGCTAGATTGAATAAGCAAATAGAAATTTCATCAAAATAATATGCTATTGTAATTTTATTATTATCCGACAATTTAGTTGACATATTTTTATAGCTTTCATATAATTAATATGTTAACTAAAAAAATTTAAATTAGATGATTGAATATGCCTAAAATAGAAGATTTAGAAAGATTGGGAAGTATTGCTTTTTTAATAGGAAATAAAGCATTACCAAAAGAAATATCACAAAATGACTATGACCGTTTCAAGTCAGTCTTTACCGATGAACATATGGCTAACTCTATGCCAGCAGAAGATAATGGTTTACCTTCTATTGATGATTTGGATAGCTTGGATTTTGATGATGATGATAGTAATAAAGATGCTTCTGATTCACAAACTCAGAAAGAGCCAGATACATCTGATATAGATAATTTGGATTTACCAGAAGATTTGGGACTAGATGATTTAGATTTACCGGAAGATTTAGGATTAGATGATGATTTAGGTTTACCAGAGGATTTGGGATTAGATGACGATTTATCTTTACCAGAAGTTAAAGAAGATAAAAAAGAGGAAGATCAAAATTCTGCTAATGATTTACAAAATAGTTCAGAAGATATGAAAAATTTGGGAGATTTAGAAGATTTAGATTTATATAATGATGATAAATCTATGGATTCACAGCTTCCAGATAATTTAGGCGAAGAAAAAGCATCAGCTGACATAGACAATTTGGACTTACCGGAGAATGATGAGAAAGTATCAGCAGATATAGACAATTTGGATTTACCG
>NZ_JAWLQI010000129.1:0-2230 GCF_036997785.1 Brachyspira pulli | reverse complement strand
AAAAATCAAAAATCAACAATCAACAATCAACAAGCAACAAGCAACAAGCAACAAGCAATAATATCTTACTTTCTTAATCAAATTTATCTTTATTGCAAAAAATTTATTGATCAACCTGAATACAACTTTTGTATTTTATGGAGTAATTTATGAAAAATAAATTAAATAAGCTCTTATTAATTACAAGTGCTGTACTTATGGTATCAATATTCGTTTTATCAGCATTAAGTTCAGTTAACAGAATTGGTTATTTATTAGATTTTCAATTAAATAGAGAGTTATCTAAAAAAAATGAATATCATTATGGCTTTAGGATAAAATATCACAGTAAAATATTTATAAATAGTGATATATATGGTGTTTATGTAGATACGAATAAAATTATTAAAGAAAATCATTTTATTAAAGAAATAAAAATGGAAAAAGTGGGAAGTCCTTTTGGAAATTTAATTTCTGAAAAAAAATTAGGATATAATGAAAAAATAGATAATATTAATTATAAATTGAAAGTAAAATTTACTATTTATTTAATTTTTATTTTAATATTAATAATATTAATGATATTATTAAATGTTAAATATTTTAATACAATAATTTGCAGTCCTAAAAATTCGGACTATATTATATTTTCTATAATTACAATACTATGTTTTTTTAGTTATATATATTCTGATGTTTTGGTAGTATTTCCTTTTAGTGTAAATTTCTTTAATGTAAATCCCCTGAATTTTTTTTATGAGGTTTATCAAAAAGTAGGTTCATATCATAAACCAGATGATCTACCTTATCTATCATATGTTATTTATTCTATTTTATTTTTACCATTATGGATATATTCAAAAATTAATAATATAACTTACTATACTTGGCACCATGATCAATTCAAAATAGGTACTTTTGAAATAATATATATAAAGTTATTATTATTTATATTTGTTATGTTATCTGCTATTATTATTTATAAAATATGTAAAAAAATTGGATTTAATAATGAAAAATCTAAATTATCTAGTTTTATGTTTATGACGTCACCATTTACAATGCTACCTGTTTTTATAATTAGTCAGGTGGAAATAATAATGATATTTTTCACTCTTTTAGGAATATTATATTATTTAAATAATAATAAAAAATATTTACTTTGGTTTGCAATAGCTATACCATTAAAACTATTTCCATTTTTCATATTAATACCTTTAGTGTTACTTAAAGAAAAACATATAAAAAAAATAATTATATATATTATTATACCAATACTTCCATATATTATTTCTTCTATAATATTTAAATCTCCTAATCCTTCTGTAAGAAATTTAACAGCTTTTGGTACTTTAATGGGGTATAAAATTATAGGTGTATCTATATTTATGATAATTTATTCATCAATATGTTTATTATCTTATTTAAAAAATATAAGTAATAACGAAGAATTTTATAAATTAACAATATATATTAGTTTTTTTGTATTTTCATTACTAACCATAGTAAATACAAATTTTCATATGTATTGGATAGTGATATTATCTCCATTTATGGCTATATTATTATTGTTTAGTAGATGCAATATCGTTTTAAAAATAATAGTAGAGTTTATTTCAACATTATTTTATGCTATATATATTTCCCAATTTGCTTCATTAATATCAATGCATGAGGCATTAAGAACTAAATCTATACTTTTCATAAGGTTATTTGTGCATAATAATAAATTTTATAATATAAGAGAAGTATTTCCGCAATTTTTTGAAAATGCGGATATTATTAGTGCAATATATTCATTTTTTATTATTGGTATTATGATACTATTAATATTATATTATAAATACAATAACTATGATGATAATGCAAACATAAACCTTCCTAGATATTTAGTATATATAAGATTTATTCCTACAGTATTTATTATATTTTTAATATGGTATCTAGGATTAATGCATTAGTTTATAAAATACTATTAGATATAAGTACTGTAATATATTTGATTAAAAAACAAGCCTAACTATTTATTTAATAGCTAGGCTTTATTTATAATATTAAATATTAATTATTCACTTAAAATTTTTTTTTAATACTTCCTTAACGATTTAAGAACTTTCATTAATAACATGTACTTTATAATTTATATATCATCAATAATACACTATTATCAAATATAATTTTTAATTATAAATGCACAGGAGCCAGACATATTGCATTAAGTATTCCTTAGTTTTTTAAAGTATAACATAGG
>NZ_JAWLQI010000128.1:0-2257 GCF_036997785.1 Brachyspira pulli | reverse complement strand
TTGCCTCTAATTGTTTTGACTGGTATTCTGGTGCTATAATATTGTTAGTTGTTTTTGGTATATATTAGCACTTAATGCTGCAGTAGAAGCTGCACGTGCTGGAGAACAAGGCCGAGGATTTGCCATTGTAGCAGCAGAAGTAAGAAATTTGGCTCAAACTTCACAAACTTCAGTAAAAAGTATTACTGAATTAATAGAAGATTCAGCAGAAAAAATAAAAAACGCTGCAGAAACAGCTAGAAAATCATTAGCTATATTCCAATCTATAGAGGAAAAAATCTCAAACACTTCAAAAATAATGCAGGATATAAGCTCTATGGCAGTAGAACAGCAGCAAGGCGTATATCAAGTAAATACTGCAATAACACAAATGGATACAGTTACTCAGCAAAACGCATCATTAGTTCAGGAATCATCAGCAGCATCTCAAGCTCTTATGTATCAAGCAAGAGAATTAGTAGATCTTATGGCATTTTTCAAAGTTTAATATAAAAAATAAAATTAAGTAAAGGCAATTATTTTTTAATATTTGCTTTTACTTAATTAAAATATATTCAGTAAAGCATGTAATAGAAATGCACGCCGTTTTCAACTTGAATATCATTATATAATTGAACAAAACCTAACTTCTTATAAAATTCTAAAGCATAGCTGCTTGATTTTACAGTGTATTTATCTGATTGTAAAATATTTTTTGATTCTTCAAATAATTGAGTTGCTATACCAGATTTAAAATATTTATCATCTACAAAAAAAAGTGAAATATGACTGTAATTGGTTATCTCTAACATACCTATTATGGCATTATCATCATTCTTTGCTGTAAGAATTAAAGAACCTTCCATAAAGAATCTTAATCTCATATTATCAGCATTTATAAATGATAATACATTATTGATGCCTTCTTTAGTATCTACATTAGAGTTATATTTTAAATATATATTTTTTGCTAAAGCAGAAACAGATTCAATATCCTCTGCTTCTGCACGCTCTATTCTAAACATATATATTATTCAAAAGCTTTTATTAATCTTTGGAATGGTAAATGATTAGTATCTTTAACAAAAGAACCATTTTTATAATATCTTAAATATGGTATTAAACCATTATTCCAAACAGTTTCTTTAAAATTCATAAATGGTTCATATAAAGAAGTTTGATTATACATACAAATATAAATAGTTATATCTATAGGAGATTTTTCTTCATTTGCTTTTAATTCTCTCTCTAAACCTTTCCAATCTCCGCACCAATCCTGTGTAAATATAGCTATTACATTTTCTGCAGATTTTTTTATATCATCACTAACCTCTTTAGTGTCAATTATATTTTGCATTTCTTTTTCATCAATAGTTTTAAAAGTTAACATTAACTCCTCCATAAAAATATATGTTATGATTATAAAAATAATACTATAAAAAATACTTTTTATCAAGAATATATTTACGATAATAATTCAAGCCTCTCTTTATAACAATATCTTAAAAATATCTAAATCAAGGATTATAATTCAATGAAAAAAATAATTTTATTTACATTTGCCGTATTTAATATATTAAGCTTTGTATCATTCTGCGGAACTTTTTTAGATGATCAAAAGAGGTACAACAGAGTAAGAACTGCAATAAAAGAAAAAGATACTATAGTAAAATCAAATATAAAAAATAATAATATAAAATTAGAAGAATTAAATATTTTAATAATAGCATATAAAGAAGAAGGTATATTAGATATATATGCCAAAAACAAATCAGATGAAACATATAAAAAGATAAATTCATATAAAATAGTACAAAAATCTGGAGTATTAGGCCCAAAAAGAATGGAAGGAGATTTACAAGTACCTGAAGGATTTTATTATATAGACAGATTTAATCCTGCAAGCAGTTATTATCTTTCATTAGGTATAAATTATCCAAATGAATCAGACAAAAAGAAAAGCGATAAGCCTAGACTTGGAGGAGATATATTTATACATGGTTCAACTGTTACTATAGGATGCATGCCTATGACTGATGATAAAATAAAAGAAATTTATTTATATGCAGTATATGCTAAAGATAATGGTCAAAATAAAATACCTGTATATATATTTCCTTTTAAAATGACTGATACTAATTTCAATCATTATAAAGAGCAGTATAATAAAACTCTAATAAACTTTTGGACTAATCTAAAAAAAGGACATGATTTGTTCCAAAATACAAAAAAAGAATTAAAAATAAAAATTGATTCTGAAGGAAACTATATTTTTTAA
>NZ_JAWLQI010000127.1:0-2356 GCF_036997785.1 Brachyspira pulli | reverse complement strand
GCTTGTTGCTTGTTGCTTGTTGCTCATAATGTTTCCATAATATTTTTAGATATTATATATTAATAGAAAAAAATAATCAACACTAAATATGATAAATCATTGTAAAATATTGCATATTATTGTAAATAGAATTTTAATTAAATTGAAGTGATATTTTAAGAATGAATTTACAAAACATAATAAAAAATAGAATAATGTAAATATTATTATAAATTTGAAAATCTACTTATAATTTACTATATTTAAAATATATATTAATTATAAGGACTATTCATGACTATAGAAAAATTATCAAAAATGATTGAAGTTTCAAGCGGAAAGGTTTTAGCTGATTTAGTTATAAGAAATTGTAAGGTTGTTGATCCAATATCAGCAACGATTACTGATGCAGATATTGCCATTGTTGATGATTATATTGTAGGGGTGGGTTCTTATAATGGTAAAGAAGTTATTGATGCTAAAGGTTCCTATGCTACAAGCGGACTTATAGATTCGCATGTTCATATAGAATCATCTTTATGTACACCAGCTAATTTTGCGGAAGTGGTTATTCCTTTCGGTACTACTTTAATTGTAACAGACCCTCATGAAATTGCCAATGTATGCGGTATTGACGGCATTAAGTTTATGATTAATTCTGCCAAAAAAAGCCCTCTTAAATGTAAGTTTATGCTTTCCTCTTGTGTGCCTGCTGTTGGTTTTGAAGATTCTGGTGCTGTACTTGATTCTAAAATAATAGAAGAATTTATAAATGATGAGGATATATTCGGGCTTGCTGAGATGATGAATGCTCCGGGTGTATTATCTTGTGATAAAGAAGTATTAAAAAAATTACTTGCTGCTATTAATGCTGATAAGATTATAGACGGACATGGTGTTATGCTTGGAGGAAAGACAGTAAATGCTTATAGGGCAGCTGGAGTTTATACCGATCATGAATGCGTATCTGCTAAAGATTTGAAAGCAAGAATAGCTAATGGAATGTATGTACTTTTGAGACAAGGTTCTGCAGCACAGAATTTAGCTTCACTTTTACAGGGAGTTAATCAAAGCAATGCCAGAAGATGTGCAATGTGTACAGATGATAAGCATTTAGATCATATAATGGAAAACGGACATATATCTCATAATTTAAAAATAGCAGTTGAACATGGTCTTGATGTATTTAATGCTATTGCTATGGCTACTATTAATGCGGCCGAATGCTATAGATTAAAAAATATTGGTTTGGTTGCTGCTGGTTATAAAGCTGATATTGTTTTATTTAATGATTTAAAAGATTTCAAAACTAATAAAGTATTTATAGATGGAAAATTAGTTTCAGAAAATGGTAAGGCTTTATTTAAAGTAGAAAAAGATGATTATAATGATAATATTTTCAATACTATAAATATTGCCCCTATAAAAGTGGAAGATATACAAATAAAATTAAAATCCGATGAGGCTAATGTCATAAGAATAGTTAATAAAGATTTGATAACAGAAAAGAGTGTTAGAATAGTAGGGTTTGAAAATGGATATTTTAAATATAGAAAAAGTGTTGATATATTAAAATTGGTTGTAGTAGAAAGACATAAGGCTACAGGAAAAATAGGTTTAGGATTAATAGAAAATTATAAATTAAAAAACGGTGCTATTGCTACAAGCGTTTCACATGACTCGCATAATATTATAGCAGTAGGCGACAATGATGAAGATATAATACTTGCTATAAATGAAATGCAAAAATGTTCAGGCGGAATCACTGTTGTAAAAAATGGAAAAGTACTTGATACATTACAATTAAAGATAGCGGGAATTATGTCAGATGAATCTCCTAAGGATATAGTAAAGAAAATATATTCTATGCATGAATTAGCTTATAATGAACTTGATGTTAATAGGGAAATAGATCCTTTCATGACTTTATCATTTATGGCACTTCCAGTGATACCTGAAATAAAACTCACAACTAGCGGTTTATTTGATGTTAAGGAATTTAAGTTTATAGATGTAAGTGCATAAAGTTTTTATGATGTGATTAAAAAATATAAACTAATTTAGTATATACCTAAACAACTATATTTTGTCAAAAATAAATTTATATTTTTGTTTTTATATCTGGGGCTTTGCCCACCGCTCTGCGTGCTTACGCAAGCCCCCAGTTCTTTTACCGAGTAGGTACCTTTCGGTATTGGTATAAAAGAACCAAAAAAACTGCATTTTTAGTCTAAATCTAGGTTATACCATACATTTAATACATATATTTTTAATATAAAGTTCTAGCAATTGCGTTTTTTGTAACTTTTTTGTGCGGCAAAAAAGTTGATAATATTACATAATGTGCAGTAGTCGGCAAAATGAAATCGTTTCAGTA
>NZ_JAWLQI010000126.1:0-2377 GCF_036997785.1 Brachyspira pulli | reverse complement strand
AAATATATTTTATCATAAAAAATTTTATATTTCTTAAACCTTTTTGCTACATAATAACTTTATATTTCAATGCAAATAATAAAGACTAGACTTTAATTAAAAAGCCTAGTCTATACTAATAAAAATTACTAATTATTATTTTGCATTAATAGCATCTATTATTTCAGCACATTTCATGTACATTCTAGGAATATGGAAAGGTCCTTTATACATATTACCTTTCAAATCAGTAGATATTGTACCATCTCTATGAAGATATCCGAACCATTCGCCATATTCTGTATCTATGAATTTTTTAGTATACTCTTTTACCATATCATGTTTTTCTAAATATTTATCATCTTTAGTGAAATAGTAGCAGTATAAAGCAGCAATAGCAGCTTCAGTTTGAGGCCACCAGAATTTCATATCATGGTGATATTCGCTTTTAGCTTTTCCAAGTACGTCCATATATTGAATGATGCCGCCGTACTCTTTGTCCCAGCCCCATTCCCACATCCAGTCAAATATTTTAAGACCTAGGGCTTTTAATTTTTCATCATGTCCTCTTTCTATAGATTCTCTTAAAATAAACCAAGATGATTCTATAGCATGACCTGGGTTTAATAATCTTCCTTCAAAGTGATCCTGTAAAGTACCGTCTGGATTACATTGTTCTAATACTGCTTTTTTATCTTCGTATAAGAATAATTGTATGTTCTTAAGAAGATTATCAATATAGTTGTTGTAATAATCTTTATTTTCCGGATCAGCTTTTCTTAATTCCTGAACTGTAGCAAGCATTATCATAGGAGGGCCGAAAGCTATAGTAGGTCTGTTGCCTGCATCAAATTTAGGTATTAAAAGACCTTCTTTTTGATATCTGTCTATATTATCAAGTATTTCTCTAGCTTTTTTAACATAGCTTTTATCTCCGCTAGCTCTTGAATATGCTGCCATAGCAACTAAACAAAATGTTTCTGAGAAGTAATATCTTAATCTTTTTATGATAGGCTTTCCGTCTTCAGTAACTCTGAAATACATTCTTCCGTCACCTGCTTTATCAAAACAGTAATTTTCTAAAAAGTCTATTCCCAATTTAGCAGCTTCTAAATACTCTGGTTTTTTCTCAAAATCAGCATAAAGTGTTGACAATACCCAAGCAAATCTTCCTTGAAACCATACAGACTTATCAGTTTCTATAAGGTTTCCCTTTCTGTCTAATGCAGTATAATATCCGCCATGTTTCTTATCAAGTCCGTTTTTTAGCCAAAATGGAATGATATTGTCTTTTAACATGTGAAGATACTCGTTTTTTACTTCGTTTAAATTACTCATATAAAAATTCCTTAGATTTTATTTAACATAATATAATAATATTAACAGATTGATATCATAAAAGCAATATATAAAAACAATAATTAAAAAAATATTTTTATTTTATAAAAGTTGACTATTTTTTAGATATTATATACAATATGTTAGATTAATCTAACAACAATAAATTAGGAGTAAATATATATGACAACTTTAGAATGTATAAATATTTCTGATAGCATATATGATCTATGCACTAAATATCCAAAAATTAAAGAAGCATTATTTGATTTGGGATTTGATAAGATAAAAAATCCAATAATGTTTAATACTGTATCAAAGATTATGACTTTGGAAAAAGCAGCAAAAATTAAAAATATTGATAATGATGAATTAAGAAAAAAATTAAATGAATATGGTTTTGAATTGAATAGCATATCAAATAAAGAAGATAGAAATGATATACTGAAATCGCTTATAGTAAAACTCCATTATACAGGAGATATAGAAACTATAAAAAGAGAGTTTGAAGATAAATTGATGAAAGTGTCAGCAGAAGAAGTACACAATGCTATGCATGAGCTTATAGATAATGGTATGAGTATAGATGAAGCTAAAAGATTTTTCTATATAAGAACGCTAGTTTTAAAAGATGCTATGGATAATAATACAGAAACTAATTATAAGGCTATAGATATTTTTGAAGAAGAAAACAGATGTATAGAAAAATTATTAGATGAAATTAAAAGTTATGATAATATTAATATATTAAATGAGCTTTATAGTAATCTTAATAGGCATTACAGCAAAAAGGAAAGTTTATTTATTACATCTTTAAAAAAATATGGCAATGATGAACCTTCAAAGGTTATGAGCAGAGTTGATAAAGATATATTAAATGAGTTAAAAGATATTATTGATTATAGTAAAAATAATAATAAAATTAATTCAGAAAATATAAATTTATTAAAAGATCATATTTTGGATATGATATTTAAAGAAGAAAATATACCTAAACAACTATATTTTGTCAAAATAATTTTTTTAATTTAAAATATTTTCAGGGCTTTGCCCCGAACCA
>NZ_JAWLQI010000125.1:0-2542 GCF_036997785.1 Brachyspira pulli | reverse complement strand
AGAGCAGAATTTAAAAACTTTCAAAGAGATATCCGGCTTAAGAAAAAATCAGAAAGATTTAGAAGAAAGTTTGAACGAATCTATATCTCAGAATAATGCAAAATATGATGAGTTAATAAATAATTTAAATAATAAACTAGACTCACAGAAAGAAGAACAAACTAGATTCTTAGAGGAAGAGAAAGAAAATCTAAATAAAAAGAACGAAGAATTATTAAACAATGTAAATGATACAATTAATCAAAATAATGCTAAGTATGAAGAATTGATTAATAATTTAAATACAAAAGTAGATGATAATACTTCTAAATTACAGGAAGAAATATCTAATAAGATAGATGAAAAACTTGAACAGAACAACACTAATTATAACAGTGTGATGTTGGAGCAGAATTTAAAAACTTTCAAAGAAATATCCAGTTTAAGAAAAGGTCAGAAAGATTTAGAAGAAAGTTTAAATGAGTCTATAGCTCAAAACAATGCTAAATACGATGAGTTAATAAATAATTTAAATAATAAATTAGATTCACAGAAAGAAGAACAAACAAGATTCTTAGAAGAAGAAAAAGAAAACATAAATAAGAAGAACGAAGAATTATTAAACAATGTAAATGATACAATCAATCAGAATAATGCTAAGTACGAAGAATTGATTAATAATTTAAATAATAAAGTAGATGATAATACTTCTAAATTACAGGAAGAAATATCTAATAAGATAGATGATAAAATCGAACAGAACAACACTAATTATAACAGTGTGATGTTGGAACAGAATTTAAAAACTTTCAAAGAGATATCAGGCTTAAGAAAAGAGCATAAAGACTTGGAAGAAAGCGTTAATGAAACTTATGCTAAATATGATAGATTGATTGAAAGTTTAAATAGTAAATTGGATAATCATTCAGAAGAACAAAAAAACTTTATTACTGAAAATGTTAATAATGTATTGAATGAAGCTTTAGATAAAAACGTTTCAAAATATGAGGACTTAATTGCTGAGAGTGAAAGAAAATTTGATGCTGTAATGTTAGAACAAAATCTTAAAACTTTCAAAGAAAATGAAAGCATAAAGAAAAAACAAAAAGATTTTGAAGAAGAAGTTCGTCAGTATTTTGAAAAGAATGATGAAAAATATAATAAGATTAGCGAACAAATAAATGAGATACTAGAGAAAAGCGGTATTAAATATGATGATTTTATAGAAGAATTAAATCAAAAATTAAATATGCAATTTGATGAGCAAAAAGAATATTTTTCTATAAAAGATAAAGATTTAGATAACAAGTATGAGGCATTCATAAGAAACATTAATGAAATATTAGATAAAAATAATGTTAAATATAATGAATTGGTTTCTAATATCAATAAATATAATACCAGCAGAGTATTAAATTCAAATAGGGTTGCTGATTCTTCTAATTATCATTCTAATGATAGATTGGTTAATTATATAGAAAATAGATTTGATGAAGAAAGTGCAAAAACTTCAAAAAGAATAAAAAAATTAGAAGATAATCAGATAAGAAATGATAAAGAAATTAAAAGAGTAAATAAAAAGGTAAGCGATGTAGCTATAGTATCTGTTTCTATTTTTATAATTGCTGTTATAGTATTCCTTGCTTATCAATTATTATAATGCATTTATGGAGGATTTAAAATTTTTATGGATATGTTTGAAGATAAATATAATTCCTCCAATTATGTAGATAAATTTGCTTATGAAAAAGAGTATTTATCATTAGGTTATAAATATATATGCGGTATAGATGAAGTAGGCAGAGGCTGTTTATTTGGCCCTGTTACTGTTGCTGCTGTTATAATGCCTTTAGAATTGGATAATGATGTCAATATAGTTAAAGAAAACATAGTGGAAGAAGTTGATGATTCAAAGAAAATATCAGCTAAAAAAAGAGAAGAACTTTATGATAAAATTATAAATAAAGCTTTATGTTACTGTGTTTATTCTGTTGATTCAAAAACTATAGATGAGATAAATATTTATAATGCTACAAAACTCGCTATGATTAAAGCTGTAGAAGGTTTATCTATAAAGCCTGATATTTTATTGATAGATGCTGTAAAATTGGAAACGGATATAAAACAATGTTCTATTACTAAAGGAGATTTTAAATCCTATAGTATAGGCTGTGCAAGTATTGTAGCAAAAGTAACCAGAGATAGAATGATGGACGAGCTTCCTGAAGAATATCAAAAATATAAAGTATCAAAGAATAAAGGTTATGGAACAAAAGAGCATATTAAGGCTATAGAAATGTACGGAGCAAGCGATATGCATAGATATTCCTTTGACCCTATAAAATCAAATAATAAAAAAGAAGAAGATAATTTATTGATATAAAATTTATTAATTTCTTATTTTGATAATTATATTTTATTTATAAATTAAAATGTTTTATAAGTTTAATAGGATTATATTTTCTGATTTTTATTATTTATAATCATTTCTATAATAATAATTTTTAGTATATACCTAAACAACTATATTTTGTCAAAATTAAAATTATATTTTCTTTGAATC
>NZ_JAWLQI010000124.1:0-2777 GCF_036997785.1 Brachyspira pulli | reverse complement strand
GAAAATTGACAAAATATAGTTGTTTAGGTATATACTGGAATGATTATATTACATTTTAAACAAGTAGTTCTAAAAAATAACAATAATAAAATTAGTATGCATTATTAATAATAATTTTATATGGTGTTAAATTATTTTTGTATTATAATATTATAATTTATGGAAAATTAATAAACTATGATAGGAGTCTTAAATGCTGAGAATATATAATTATCTATTTAATAAATATATAGAAGGCTGCAAAATCAGATTAGAATCTTTTGAAGATGATGAAATTGGAGATTTAAGTAAAGATCTCAGAAAAGAAGCAAAAAAAAATTATAGCTGATGCCAATGATTTTTTTGATAGTATTGATGCATTAAATTATTCTGATTTTGATGATTTTAATAGTAAAATAAAAACTTTTAATGATGAATTAAATAAAATATTTGAAACGTTTTATACAGAAAATCCTGAAGAAGGAAGCTATGTATATGAAAAAATTATACTTGATTTTTATTATGATAAAACTATGTTTAATGATGAAGATGATGAAATAAGTATTGACGATTTTGATATTTTAGATGAATATTTTTATTATAATACTGAAGGAATTAATAATAACGATTCAGGTATATATTCAAAAGCTATTAAATATTATGATAAAGCTATAAAGTTAATTAATAATTATGCATTCGCTTATTATAATAGAGGACTAGCTAGAAGTAATTTAGGTATGTATGAGCAGTCTATAAAAGATTATGATAAGGCTATAGAATTAAGTAAAAATTATAAAGATGCATATTATAATAGAGGATTTGCAAAAACAAATTTAGAATTATATGAAGAAGCTATTAAAGATTATGATAAAGCTATAGAGTTAGACCCTAATTTTATTGATGCTTATAATAACAGAGGATTTTCAGAAAATTGTTTGGAATTATATAAAGAGGCTATAAAAGATGTTGACAAGGTTTTGGAATTGAATCCTGATTATTATTATGCTTACTGCAACAGAAGTTATTCTAAATATTGTTTAGGTTTATACAGAGATTCTATAAAAGATTGTGATAAGGCTATAGAATTTGATGAAAATTATTCAACTGCTTACTATAATAGAGCAAATGCTGAAGGCAGTCTTAAATTATATAAAAGAGCTTTTATAGATTATGAAAAGGCTTTAGAATTAGACCCTAATGCTGATTATATTTATCAGTCTATGGAAGAAGTTAAATATTATGCAGAATTTTTTAAGGACTCTATATCATATTATGAGGAAGGAAATGAGAAATACAATTTAGGGCTTTTTGAAGAAGCTATTAAATATTATAACAAGGCTATAAAATTGCATTCTGATTATGATATTGTTTATTATAATAGGGGACTCGCTAGAAGTAATTTAGGATTATATAAAGAAGCTATAAGAGATTATACTAAATATATAAGATTAAATCCTGAAGACGGTGATGCTTATTATAATAGAGGAGTTGCAAGAACTAATTTAGAATTATATGAGGATGCATTAAAGGATTATAAAAGGGCTTTAAAATTTAATCCTTATAATGAAGAGGCAAGAGAAAATATAAAAACTATAAAAAATAAATTATAAAACTTTATATAAGAATAGTGTATACCTAAATAACTATATTTTATCAAAAATAAATTTATATTTTTATATCTGTGGCTAGTCACAGAAAATAATAACAATATAAAAAATAAAATTGACAAAATATAATCGTTTAGGTATATACAAATAATATTATAATATACAGGAATGAAAAATGACAAAAATATCTAATTATCTTCTTAGTAAACATATAGAAAAATGTAAAATATCATTAAAAGCTTTTGGAGAAAGAGAAATTCCAGATTTAAAAGATGATTTTAAAGAAGAAGCAGAAAAAGTTCTATATGAGGCAAATAATTTTTTAAATAGTATTGATGTATTCAATTATTCTGATTTTGATGATTTTAACAGCAAAGCAGAAAATTTTAATGATAAATTAAACAGAATACTTGAATCATTTTATATAAAAGAGCCTGACGAACTTTATACTGATAACAGGTTTATCGAGTATTTTCATTATGATCAAACTATGTTTAATTATGATAATGATGAAATTGATATTAATGATTTGCACACTTTAGATAAATATTTCGCTTGTAACGCTGAAGGAGTTGCTCTAAACAATATGAGAGAATATAGAGATGCTATAGATAAATACAGTGAAGCTATAGACTTGATTGATTATTATGCATTGGCTTATTATAACAGAGGACTCGCTAAAAATAATTTAGGATTTTTTAAAAAAGCTATAAAAGATTATGACAGAGATATAGAATTAAGTAAAAATTATAAAGATGCTTATTATAATAGAGGAGTTGCTAAAAATCATGCTGGTTTGCACAAAGAAGCTCTTGAAGATTACTCTAAAGTTATAGAGTTAGATCCTAATAATATAGATGGATATAATAATAGAGGAGTTTCCAAAAATTATTTATCTCTTTTTGATGAGGCTATTAAAGATTTTAATAAGATTTTAGAGTTAGACCCTAAGAATTATTATGCTTATGGTAATAGAGGAAATTCTAAAAACGATTTGGGACTTTATAAAGAGGCTATTGAAGATTATAACAAAGCTATAGAAATTAATCCAAATTATTCAGATGGTTATTATAATAGAGGAAATTCAAAAAAAGAGTTAGGTTTATTTGAAGAAGCTATTAAAGATTATGATAATGCTATAAAATGGAAACCTAACGATATAAATGCTTATCTTAATAGAGGAAATGCTAA
>NZ_JAWLQI010000123.1:0-2818 GCF_036997785.1 Brachyspira pulli | reverse complement strand
TTTTTTTAAATTTTAAATATCTGCAGGGCTTTGCCTCGCACCCCACTTCTTTTGCGACCAAGGAAGTATTGTAAGTATTGCCACAAAGAAGCAAAAGGGCTATATTTTAGCTTAAATTGATAATTTATATTACATGTAAAACAATTTTAGTATTATTTAGTACTAATTTTATACTTGCACTTTTTGGTTCTTTTTCCCACTGCACGCCACAGGCACTTCCTACGGTCGAAAAAGAACTTGTGGACGTAGTAAATAGAGCGGAGTCCCAAAATAACAAAAATAAGAAAATAATTTTTGATAAAATATAGTTATTTAGGTATATTCCTAATTTTTATCATTTTTTCTTAGTCAAAATCATAAGCATATTTTTCAAAGAAAATTTTAATGATACATACAAAGTTTGATCTAAACTTGTCATTTTTATAGTTTGTTTATCAGCTATATCTTCAGGATTAATTATCTTAACATCAAAATATTTAGAAAATCTATCTATAGCATCAAGTCCATAAAGTCTTACATGATCTGATTGACCATATTTTTTCTTTCTTTTATACGGTGTATTTATAGAAGAATCTTCAAAAGTTTTTTTATACTGAGGTGAATATGGAAACGATAAAAAAATTGTACCGTCATCTTTCAAAACTCTATTAAATTCAGACAACATTTTATTTTCATCTTCTATATGCTCTATGACATGCCCTGATAATATTAAATCAAAATAATTATCATCAAAAGGCAGATTTGTAACATCTGCTTCTATACAAGGTACATTAGGATATAAATTAGGAGATATATCAGTAGGGTAATACTCTATATTTTTATTTTTTGATAAAGCTTTATATATACATTCTTCAGGTGCTGTATGTAATAATTTGATATTCTTATCTAATCTATCATCTATAAAATAGTAATTTTCTAAAGCCATATATAAAAGTCTGTTTCTTTCAGTAGAACCGCATATAGAACATTTCTTATTTGATAAAGGATTAGCCCCAGCCATTAAAAATACAGACATATTTCCACATATATTACATTTATATTTATATTTATCTTTTTTAAAAGCATTTTTTAAAAATTGCTCTCTATATTTTCTTACAAATATTAATCTAGCTATTATATCTACTATTAATTTATACATAAATACCTACTTTTACTGAAAACGCCTTGGCTTTATATTATTATTAAATAATGCCATACATAATAAAATATAGTATACCGAAAATTTTTAAGTTTGTCAACTTATGAATTTCATAGAATTATCAACTTTTTTACTGCAACTTCATAAAAAAACTTATATCATCGATAAACTTGAATATGTTTAGTAAAAGTGTAAATGTACAATTAGTACTAACTAAAATCATTTCAATATATAATTTGTTCTATTAAATAGAATAAATATTACGAAAATATTTTTATAATATTTTTTTATAATTAATTTTTATATTGATTTTCATTTAAATAATATATAAATTAAGAGAGTAAAACATAAAAGAGAATAACAAATTATTTGATTATATAAGTGAAAGCGATAATATAAAGAGAATAAAAATATCTCATTCTATAAGAGGTAATTTTCAAAACTTTGGAGAAATGCCTCATATAGATTTAGATATAGATTTGGATAAAGAATATAAAAATTATAAAAATGAACAGCAAAATACAATAGATAATGTTATAAAGAAATTAAAAAATATAATATTATCAAAATTCAAAGAAAATAATATAAGCAAAGATAATAAAATAGTTCTTTATGCAATAGCTCAAAATAGTATACTTGTTTCTATAGCTTATATATTAAAAAAATATGAATATGATTTTACTTTCTTACCAAAACCTAAGGATTCAACATCTTGGGGATTTAAAGATATAGAAATTGATTCTCCTGAATTAACAAGTTTTATAAAGAGTAAATCTAATATTATGAGAATAGATAATATTAATCACCCAATAGGAATAATATTATCTGGTCAATCTAATATAGAAGGTGTAGAACAAGTTTATAAAGACGATAAGAATTTGATTATTAATAAAGGTTTCGATTATTCATACAGCAATATCATAACAATAACACATCAAATAATATTGGAAGAACATTCTCATAAAAGTTTAGTAAATAAAAGATGTTATGATGTATTCACTAAGAAAATAGATGAAATTTTTAATGATATTCTTAAATATAAAACATTAGAAGAAGTGCATATATTAAGTTCGATACCTGCTAATGGACTTTTATATGTAGGACAAAAAATGGCTGATGATAAATATGACCATTTAAACTTTTATATATATAATTACAGCAGCGATAATAATAGATAGAACTCGGTGCAATACTTAATAGCAATTTATTAGAATATTAATTTATTTAATGTTTAGTATTATAATAAATATATTTATTAATTTATATTAATCTCAAAAAATTTATTTTTATATAATAAAAAACTTTTTATAATTGCATAATAGAGTAGGTATACAATTATAAAAAGTTTAAAAGCTGATTGATATATACCTAAACAAATATACTTTGTCAAAAATAAATTTATATTTTGTTTTTAATATTTGGGGCTTTGCCCCATACCCCAGTTCTTTTATTGGTATAAAAGAACCAAAACAACTGCATTTTTTACCAAAAATTAGGGTATTACACCATATTTGATAAATATTCTTAAAATATAAAGTTATAGCAATTGCGTTTTCGCTAAGTGTATCCGAGCCTGTCAAGGATATAGCTACTTTGACGAAGTCCGCAGAGCGTGTGCGGCGGGAAAAAGTTTACTAAAAAAATGACAAACTTAAAAATTTTCAGTATATACCTAAACAA
>NZ_JAWLQI010000122.1:0-3000 GCF_036997785.1 Brachyspira pulli | reverse complement strand
TTTAGAAAATACTGAATATATGTTTAGAAACTGTACTAATTTTAATCAGAGTGTAAATCATTTTAATATGTCAAAAGTGAAAAATGCAATTTATATGTTTGAGGGATGTAAGGAATTTAATCAGCCTTTAGATAAGTGGGATACTTCAAATGCAGTAAATATGCGTGGTATGTTTTTTAATGCTAGGAATTTTAATCAGGATATTGGAAACTGGAATGTTTTTAGTGCAATTAGTATGTCGTATATGTTTAGCGGTGCTGAAAGTTTTAATCATTCTATAGAAAATTGGATTATTAATGAGGCTTGTTTTATTGATGATATTTTTTCTGGTGCTTCTTCTTTTAAGAATGTTAAGTCTATATTAAATATTTATTTTTTATCTAAAGGAAATAATAGAAAAAAACTTTTAGCTATGCTTGAAAACTGTGATATAAAAGAAGTTTATAAAGAAGTTTTGAAATATAATAAACTTAAAGATTTCATTAAAAAACTTGAGAATACTTATTATGATGAATTAAAAGAACTAATTGAAAATAAAGAGAGTATTATATCAGAGTATAAAAAAGCTAAAAAAATAGAATTAAAGAATAGTGAAAAATATAAGCCTAAAAACAAAATAGAATTATTAAAACTAATAAAAGAAAAAGTAAAATATGATAAAATAGATACTAGTTTGATAACTGATATGTCTGGTTTATTTCAAAATTCAAAAGTTAAAAAATTTGACGGCATTGAAACTTGGGATACTTCAAATGTAGAAGATATGCATAATATGTTTAAAGGAGCTGTATATTTTAATCATAATATAGAAAATTGGAATGTATCTAAAGTAGAAGATATGGCTTATATGTTTGAAGGCTGTACTAGATTTAATCAGCCTCTTAATAATTGGAATGTTTCTAATGTGAAGTATATGAATTTTATGTTTTCACATTGTATTATTTTTAATAATGATTTAAGTAATTGGAATGTTAGTAATGTAGAAATTATGAGCTTTATGTTTGAAAGTGCATATTCTTTTAATCAGGATATTTCTAAATGGAATATAAGCAAATTAAAATATGCAGATGCTATGTTTAGGTATGCAAAAAGTTTTAATCAGCCTTTAAATGATTGGAATATGAGTAATGCTGAATCTATAACCTCAATGTTTCAATGGGCTTCAAATTTCAATCAGCCTTTAGACAAATGGAATATGTCTAATATTAAATATATATCATTTTTATTTGATAACTGTATTAATTTCAATCAGGATTTGGAATCTTGGAATTTAGGAGAAAATGTTAATATGAAATATGCTTTTTCAAATTCACCTATAGAAAAGAATCTTCCTTCTTGGTATAAAAGTTAAAAGTTATTTATAGTGGATTGTAATATAGTTTATAAGTTGTATAATTAAAAAATTGTAATATATAATTATTGAATATTAATATATTGATTTATTATTTTAGGGATATTCATATTTTATGGAAAATACAACAGAAAAAGGTGATAAATTTGAAAAAAAAGTATATGAACTATTGAAAAAGTATATAAACGATGATAAGTATTATATTAATCCTAAAAAGAGTATAGTTATACATAAATATGTATGTAAAAAAGAAGATAATAATTACAGAGATATAAATTTTGATATTGTTATAAAAGTATATAACACTGAGGAAGAAAAAATACGTGCTGAAAAAGGTGAAAATGTAAAACATTATTTAATGATTGCTGTGGAATGTAAATCTCATAATAGAAAATTATCAGTGCAAAATATAGAATATTTTCATACTCAAATAGAAAATTCAAGAGCAAAAAGTGGAATAATAATATCAGAAAGTGATTTTACAGAAGATGCAATTTCAATAGCCAAAAAATTAAAAATTGATTTGATAGTTATTAATAATCAAAATGACATAATTCTTAAAAGAAATGAAGATAACTATATATATTATAGTATCTTTGAAATATTATTTAAATTTGGTATTTTAGATAGAAACATACAATATTTTTCAAAAATAAAAATACCATTTATATCAGAAAAAGAAATAATTAATATAATAACTAAAAAATTTGATTATTTTAGTATTTATAAAAATGATAGATTGGATACAGATAAAGTTATATATTTTTTTAGTAATAAGTATAATATAACTTTTGAATTTAATATAAATTTGGGAGATACAATATTAGGATTAATATCATTTAAAAAAAATACAATATTTATATCAAATCGCTTAAAGTATGATAGTCCAAGATGGAGATTTACTTTAGCACATGAAATAGGTCATCTTATTTTACATAAACAATATTTAGAAAAATATATGGATATATTTGAAGATAATATTACAGATGTTTTTTCAGAAAATGAAATTATACCAAAAAATCTCAATAGAAGAATGGAAATGCAAGCTAATATTTTTGCCTCTAATTTTTTAGTAAATAATATATTTATGGAGATTCATTGGTATTATTTTAGAAAGAAATATTGTATAACTAAAAATTTTTTATTTTATGATGATCAACATATTAATAAAAATATGGCAATAATGTTTATAGAATATGTTAAATATATATTTGGAATTTCTGAGGAGTTTGCTACTATTAAATTAGTTGATTTAGGTATATTAAAAATAGATAAATATATTTCTAAGAATACATTTAGTATCAATGAAGTTTTAGTAGAATTATTTAATAGGATATTATAACACTTTAATTTTATTCATATTAAATAAAACTCAACTGCAATAATAATATTTTTATATAATTTAACACACATAAATTTATAAATAAAAATATTTCATAGTAATTTTTTATTTGCACTTTTTGGTTCTTTTTGCGGCGGGAAAAAGAACAACAAAAAATAAATAAAATATAGAATAATAAAAAATAATAAGGAACATAATAATGAAATACAAACCTCAAACAATAGAAGAATTACATAAATTAGTTCAAGATGAAAATATATATTTGGGTGATATTGATACAAGTTTAATCACTGATATGAGCGGACTA
>NZ_JAWLQI010000121.1:0-3023 GCF_036997785.1 Brachyspira pulli | reverse complement strand
CCTATGTTATACTTTAAAAAACTAAGGAATACTTAATGCAATATGTCTGGCTCCTGTGCAAATTTTCAAAGATGATATATAATAAATAATTGTAAAATAAACACTTGATTTTTTTATGTTTAATTATTATAATTGATTATTCATTATTTATAAATTTAAGAGGATTTTTATGTCTGAAAATACAAACAAACTACAAAAAAATGCTGAATTAATATTCACATATATTTATAATAATAGAATAATATTCATATCTGGATTTGCACTTATAGTAGTAATTATCGCAGGTATTTTAGTATATAAAGCTAATATAGAAAGCCAAGACAAAGATAATAATATACAATTTGAATCTGCATTGGCATTATATAATGTATATCAAAATGCACAATTACCAAAAGAACAATTAAATGATCCTGCTTTAATAATAGATATTACTTCAAGATTCCAAAAAGTATATTCTGCTGCTAAAGGTAAAACTTTGAAATTAAGAACAGCTTATGCTTTAGGTTCTGTTTATTATGATATAGAAAACTTCACTGAAGCAGAAAAATACTATCAGGAAGTAGCTAATTCGAGAGGATTCTATTTACAAGAAACTGCTATATACAATTTAGCTAATACTCAAATAGAATTAACTAATTATGCTAAAGCTGCATCAACTTTGGAAAACTTTACTAAAGCATATCCAAAAAGCTATTTAAATCCGCAAGCAACTTTAAGTTTATCAGATGTTTATTTAGCTCAAAATGATAAAACTAAAGCTTTAAATATATTAAAATCATGGATTACTCAAAATACTAATAATGTTGAATATTTGAATATATTTAGAGAAACTATTTCATTAATAGAAAATAATGTTTATTAATTAATATAACTAATATATAAATCATTATCCAATTATAATGTAAGGAAAAAAAATTGAATAAGAATGCTCCTATCATAGTTCAGGGCGATGGTACAATTCTTTTAGATGTTAGTACAAAACATTTTGAAGAAATAAGAAATTTTATGCTTGTATTCGCCGAACTTGTAAAAAGTCCAGAATATATACATACATATAGAATAACATTAGTATCTTTATGGAATGCTGCAAGTTTAAATTATACTTCAGAACAAATAATTAGTTTCTTAAAAAAATATACTTCTTATGAAATACCAAAGAATATCGTAAAACAAATAGAAACAAGCATTGAAAAATATGGAAGAATAAAAATAATAAAAGAAGATGAAAAATATTATCTTATAAGCGAAGATAAAAATATTATAGATGAAATTTTACATTATAAATTAATGACTAAATATATAAAAGCAGAAGTTAACAAAAATAAATTGGAAATAGATGCCACATATAGAGGTCATATAAAACTAGCTCTTATCAATATAGGATATCCTGTTCAAGATTTAGCTGGTTATAAAACAGGTGAACCATATCATTTTAATATGAGAACAAAACTTCCATCAAGCGGAGATGATTTTGCTTTAAGAGATTATCAAAGAAATTCTGTAGAAGCTTTTTATGCTGATGGTAAACCTGAAGGCGGTGCTGGTGTTATAGCTTTGCCTTGCGGTACTGGAAAAACTGTTGTTGGTATAGCAACAATGTATAAAACACAAACTAAAACTCTTATTATAGTTACTGGTGTTACAGCCTGCAGACAATGGAGAGATGAAATATTAGATAAAACAGATATTCCTCCTGAAGATATAGGAGAATATAATGGTTTGAATAAAGAAATAAAACCAATAACAATAGCAACTTACAAAATATTAACTTATAGAAAAAATAAAGAATCCCCTTTTGTACATTTTGAATTATTCTTCCAACATAATTGGGGACTCATTATATACGATGAAGTGCATTTACTTCCAGCTCCTATCATAAAATTAACAAGTGAAATTCAAAGTATGAGAAGATTAGGATTAACAGCTACACTTGTACGTGAAGATGGACTTGAGAAAGATGTATTTTGTTTGATAGGGCCTAAAAAATTTGATATACCTTGGCGTGAATTAGAGGAGAAAAAATTTATTGCTGAGGCATATTGTTATGATATAAGAATACCTTTAGATGACAGTCATAGATCTGATTACGTTGTATCAAGCGATAAAGTAAAATTCAGAATAGCAAGTGAAAATGTATTTAAATATACAATAGTAAAAAAAATTATAGAAAAACTTAAAGGTAAAAACATTCTTATAATAGGTCAATATCTTGATCAATTAAATGAAATGAAAAAAAGAACCGGATATACTATAATCACTGGAAAAACTCCTCAAAGTGAAAGAGATATAATATATAAAAAATTCAAAACTGGTGAAAT
Source organism: Brachyspira pulli (assembly GCF_036997785.1). Lineage (NCBI taxonomy): Bacteria > Pseudomonadati > Spirochaetota > Spirochaetia > Brachyspirales > Brachyspiraceae > Brachyspira > Brachyspira pulli. Next base: position 705 of record NZ_JAWLQI010000121.1, on the reverse strand, counting down.
TACTACTTTAATAGTTAGTAAAGTAGCTAACTTGGCTGTAGATTTACCAGATGCTAATGTATTAATACAGATTTCTGGTACTTTCGGTTCAAGACAAGAGGAAGCTCAAAGATTAGGAAGAGTATTACGTCCGAAAAAAGGTGAAAATAAAAGTTATTTCTTCTCTATAATTACAACTGATACTAAAGAAGAAGATTTCGCTCATAAAAGACAATTATTCTTAACAGAACAGGGATATCATTACGAATTACTTGATAAAGATTCATTTGAAGAATTGGAATTTGAAAACTAAAGTTTAACAATATTATAATTTTATAATTGTTAAACTTTAGTTATTAGATACATTTCATTAATTAGATAGATAATATAATTATAGAGCTGTAACACCTAAATTTATAACTTCGTCATAAACTTTTTTAACTTCTTTACCTAAAACTATTTGATATTGTCCAGCATTATAAAAAACACCAGTTACGCCTTCTATACTTTCTACTTCAGAATCATTGATTTTCTCTCTATCATTTACCATTAATCTTAATCTAGTAGCACAAAAACTAGCTGAACTAATATTATCTTTTCCAACTTTAGAAACTATATCTTCTGCAATTTTTTTGTAATTTAGTTCCATAATAACCTCTTTAATTAAAAATCGTTTGATAGATTATATATTTTTATAAATATTTTTCAATAAAAATAATATAAAAA
>NZ_JAWLQI010000120.1:0-3099 GCF_036997785.1 Brachyspira pulli | reverse complement strand
GTTTCATAGGTATTCCTTTTTATTTTTTTGCTAATTTAATTATAAGGAATACCTTCTTTTTTTAAACTAAAAAGTGTGCAATATCTATTACTCCTAAACAATAAAAAGTAAAAAATCGTACTTTCTCTATTGACAAAGAAACAAACATGTATATAATAGTCCACCGTCGTACTAAATTTTTATTAAAGGAGTTTTATATGACAGTAGTCAGCAGTGTAGAAAGTATGGAAAAATCTTTTTTCAAATATATTATTCCTGCTATAGTTTCAACAATGTTGGGAGGATTTTATATAGTTGTAGACGGTTTCTTCGTTGGTAATTCTATGGGAGATATTGGGCTTACTGCAATTAATTTAGTTTATCCTATAGGTACTTTACTTATGGCTACTGCAGTAATGCTTGGTATGGGCGGTTCTGTTATAATGTCTACATATCTTGGAGAGGGTAATATAGAAGGATTTAATAAGGCTAAAGTAAATACTTTTATTTCTCTTATATTAGCTAGTATAATATTAACAGTTGTTCTTCTTTTATTAAAGAATAGTCTTATATATTTGCTTGGTGCAAGAGATGAGGTATTTAAACAGGCTGATTCATATATTACCACTATAATTTTAGGGGGCAGTTTTCAAATAATATCATTCGGTTCTATGCCTATAATAAGAAATTGCGGTAAAACTATTCATGCCATGAGTTTTATGGGAGTTGGTCTTATTACAAATATTATATTAGATTATTTATTTTTAATGGTTTTTAGATTAGAAATGTTTGGTGCGGCACTTGCTACAATAATAGCTCAAGGATTGGTTGCTTTAATAGCAGTTTATTATCTATTTATAAGAAAGAAAAACAGAACAAGAATAAAATTATCAGATTTTAATTTATCAATGACAAAAAGAGCTATACAAATAGGTTTATCTCCTTTTGGTTTGGTTATGGCTCCTTCCTTAATAGTAATTTTTAATAATTTGCAATGTATAAAGTACGGAGGATATATTGGTGCATCAGCATATTCTGTTATAAATTATATAGCTGGTTCTATTTTGCATTTATTTGAAGGAGTGGCAGAAGGCTGTCAGCCTATGATAAGTTATTTTAAAGGTGCCGGTAAAAATAATCTTATGAGAAAGGTTTTGAAAAAAGGTATTTTATTTGCATTTTTATTAGGTTTAATAATTATTACTGTAATATTTATTTTAAAAAATAATTTAGGCTTATTATTTGGTGCATCAGAAGAAACAAATAATATTGTAAAATCAGGTTTAACTATAATATCAATAACATTTTTGCTTCAGCCTATAGTAAGACTTGGAACAGCATATTTTTATTCATCTGGCGAAAGTAAGTATTCAGCATTCTTAACTTATATAGATCCGCTTTTTGTAAGTCCTCTATGTATAGTTGTGCTTCCAATATTTTTGAAGCTTGATGGAATATGGTTTGCTATACCTACAGCACAATTTATATTAATAATTTTGTTTTTCTTCATATATTATAATACTAATATAAAGAAAAATGATATATTTGATAAAGCAGTGTATGAGAATGATTAATTAGAATATTGATTATATTTTGTGTATGATTTATAAATAAAAAATAACGGCTTTAAATAATAAAATATTTAAAGCCGTTTTATTATAAAAAAATACCATTAAAAAATAATAGAAGAAAAAAGCATAAATATAAGTTTCAATAATATCAAAATAAATAAAGCAAATATAGCAGAAATCAATATAAGTTTATTTGCTTTTTCTATATGGAATATTTCTAAATCTTCTAAATATTCACCTACTAAAGGTCTGTCATATATTTCTCCGTCTTTTACATATTCTCCGCCAAGTTCTATATTTAAAGCTCCAGCTACAGTTGATTCTAATCTTGCTTTATTATTTCTTCCATCTCTTTTCAAAGTTTCAAAAGCATTTTTGAATTCATATTTATAGAATTTAGCAGCAATTATATGAGTAAGAGATGTAAATATAGAAGGTATAATATTTAATATATAGCAAAGTTTTATATTGAATATTCCAAAACTATCTTTAGTTTTATTTTCATCAATATAAACAGTATCAGAAGAACTTTCAGACAATGTATAAAGAACCTTATATGCTATACATAAAGGCGCACCTCCCAACAATAAAAATATTGCAGGATATATATAATCTTCTGCAATACTTATAGTTGTATATTCAATAGTGCTTTTTATAATCTGTTCCTGTTCTATATCATCTGTTTCTATCTGAGTATTTTCTTTTAATAGAGATTTAGCCTTTTTTACATCATTTGTTTTTAAACTTCTTACTATATGAGAACTTATTTCTAACGGTTTTCTAATACCAAGTGTAAGATAGCATAATCCTAATTCTATTATTAAACCCAAAATAAAGTGAATTTTATAAAATAACATTAAAAGGAAGAATGGTATTACAAAACTTATAGCTACCATTATCAAAGATGATAAAGTTCCTACAGCAAAAGCTAATTTATCATTTTCTGTTTTACTTTTCTTTTTAAATAAATCTTCCACTATAAAATGAAGTCTTGATATAAAAACAAAAGGATCAAATTTTACATTTTTTATAAATATATTCAAAAGAAATGATATAGGTAATATTAATAGTATTTTCATTATATAGTCCAGTAAAAGTTATTACTAATAATCATCGTAAAATTATAACTTTTCTATAATACTTATATTATTTTTGTCATCTATTTCAGCATAATATCCGCCGCCGTTTTGTAATAGATAATCATAGAAGTTTAAATTTTGTTTATCATATTTGCTGAATATTGACATTATAACACCGCCATGAGTAACTATAGCAGTATAATCTAAATTATTTTTCTTCATATCTTCTATTATATATAGATAGGCATTTTCAGTTCTTGAGAAGAAATCTTCAGAAGTTTCTCCATTAGGAACATTGCTTTTCCAATTAGTTCTGAAAAATTCTTTATAATAAGGGTTATTTTTTAATTCTTCATGATTTTTACCTTCAAAATCACCAAAACATCTTTCTTTTAAATTGTTAATAACTTCTTTAGTGTCATTCATTTCCTCAAAATATATTTGGGCTGTTTCTAAGCATCTTTTCATAG
>NZ_JAWLQI010000119.1:0-3220 GCF_036997785.1 Brachyspira pulli | reverse complement strand
ATTTATTAATTAAAGCCCAAATGTAGCCTTTTTGCTTCTTTGTGGCAACAAAAGAAGTGGGGTGCGGGGCAAAGCCCTGCAGATATTTAAAATTTAAAAAAATTATTTTTGACAAAATATAATTGTTTAGGTATATACTAAGAATTTTTAAGTTTGTCAACTACTAGCCGTAGTGGCAACCCGCACGGTATCGCTTATTCTTAACGAATGTCCTTTATACGCGACCGAAGGAAGCACTGTAAAGTGTGCGGCTGATTACTTATTATTCTACAAAAATTAATAATTTATCTTACAGTTAAAACATATACCAACAATATTAGATGATATTTTATATTATAAAAAATTATAATTTACATTTACAAAATATCAAAATTGACAAAATGTAGTTGTTTAGGTATAAAAAAACCTGCATATATAAAAATATACACAGGTTTATATATTTTATTTGTTTTAATAAATATTAATTACTTGAATATATCATTAGTAGCATCATACCAGAATACAAAATCCAAATACTCCATTGGAATTTTTTCGCTTTTTGAATATTCCACTAAATTAGATTCGCATTGAAGATAATTATTTTTTGTAAGGCTTGTTTTTGGGGTCATACCTTCAGGCAAAATACTTAATTTATCCATTACACGCATTATATGTCTGTCAAGTATAGCTATCTTTTGTCCGAATCCTATGTTTCTAAGAAAATGACTAGCTTCTTTAAGTCCATAGCCTTTGACTTCTTTTGCAAGCTGATTTCTTAATTCTACCATAGCATCATTTTTTACAGCTTCGTTAATTCTATCTTTTAATATAAATTGTCCCTTTGGAAAATAAAGTTTTCTAGCAAGAACTATATTATCAGCTTTCATATTATGAAATCTTACATGTTTTATTAATATATTAGCTACTTTTTCAGCACTCCCATTAAAAAGCAAATTGTTATTGTATAAATCAATTATAGCAGCAGCCCCGCTTCTAGCCTTTGTCTGAGGCGTACATATACAAAATGCCAATTCAGCAAATAATCTTTTATCATTATCTCTTTTAAAAACCCTTTCAAAATATTCAAGTCTTCTTTTCATTCTCTCATGAAGTATTTTATCTTTATATATTCCCATCAAATGTTTAGCGTATTCCTTATCCATAATCAGCCCCTATAATAAAAGTATATTGATGATACTATTATATAAATTAAATTTCAATATATAATATTGGAATACTGATTAATATCTAAACTCCACAGTATAATGCGTAACAGCCTCATCAGGCATAATATACTTTTTATAATTATTCATATAAGCCTCTACCATATCAGCTATAGCATCATAATACATAGCTTTAAGTATATCTTTACCATAAGGATGAGTTCCGTCTCGGTACATTTTAGCTGTTTTTCTAATATCATTAATTACATCAGGATATGATTGAATAGGAGGGCTTTTAAGCATAAGATCTATTTGATAATAATCTACAAGCTGTATTACTTTATTATTAATATTAAGCAATACTTTCTCACCGCCGCTCTGCCATACCATTAAATTATCTGTATAATCTATTGGAGTAATAAGCTTCCAGCTATCAGATTCATTAGGTTTTTCTCTTGCTGCAAAAAATTGATTCTTACCTGCTCCTTTCAAATGAGTTTCTGAAACAGTAAAATATTCTTCGCCTCTATTATATGCTGCATCTATTTCTGCATAAGGAGGTTCAGGATAATAATATTCTTTTCCGTCAATATTCCAAGATGAATATATATTATCTGATTTATAATATATACCATTATCAAGTTTTATCCAATTAGGTTCTTCAGGAGTTCTTACTCTGTTTTGTAAATATCTATCTAATCCTTTAAAAGGATTATAATAAATAAATTCTGATTTATTATAAGCATCTGAATTAGGCTCTAAAGTCCAATTCAAACCATCTGTAGTTGACCATATTCTTTTATCATCGACAAATCTTTCAATTACTATCTCCCATTTATTAATAGAAGGATTATGTTTATAATAATATCTATCTCCTCCTGTAACATATATCTTATCTTTATCATAACGAATAATAAAACTGTCTCTTTCTCCCCAAGGAGTATTATCTATTTTCTCCCAATTAGCACCTACAGAAATATCTTTGCTTTTATGTATCCTGTAATAATAATTTTTGCTTACTGTATATGGTCCTAAATCTACATTTCTATATCCGGTTGGATTTTGCTCCAAAAAAGTTTCTCTTAACCCCATCAGATATATATAATCTTTAAATTGAAAAAAATCAGATACATTCATACCAAATTTACCTTGAAAACTTTCATTAGGATTATTTGGGTTTGGAGAAGGCATTTGATATCGTACATTATTAGTAGAACCATTTGTCTGCCAATTAAGTAAATCTGATGATGTATAATATATGCTGTTATACAGTATAGAAGTAATAATCAACTCATAATCTACAGGAATATGTAACATAGAGAAACCTCCGTATGTATAAGGTTCATATATAATTTTATCATTTTCTATTACTGATATATTATATTTTAGTCTGCTAAAAGTATCATAATTAACATCTTTAGCATAAATATTTATATTGCCGTTATCATCTATTTGAAGAATTATATTTTTATCTATTTGATTTAATGTTTTGCTTTTAGGGTCATAGTTATACATATAGTCAGCTAATATATACCATTTGCCTTGATATTTAAACTTCTTACTAAAACTTCCGAATACTTCTCCGTTTTTAGCAGGCATTGGGGTAACATCTACATGTCCTGGTATTGCATCTTCAGGCAATCTAAAATCAGTTGGAGGCGGTATATGTGTAGGGCTTAAAATATTTATCTTTTTACAAGATATCATCAAAACTATAGTAAGAATCAATAAAAGAAGTAAAAAATAAAATTTCTTATTTTTGTTAATAAAATTCTTTTTCATAGCATAATCCCTAAATAATTTTTTTTATTATCTATAAATGTAAATTTGTTTAAAATTATATGCTTAGTAATTTTATATGCATTCTTAATGTGATATAATATTTTGAATAAAATTAGGCAAATTTTTTTTGATGATTGATAATAAACCGAGTTCATATTATTGGCTTGGCTTGGCTTGGCTTGGCTTGGCTTGGCTTGGCTTGTGATACCTAATCGAAAATGAAAAAATAACAAATCAAACATACTCACATTCTATAATATAAATATGATTTTTTCAACTTATATTTTATATTTTTG
>NZ_JAWLQI010000118.1:0-3572 GCF_036997785.1 Brachyspira pulli | reverse complement strand
TTTCTCTTATACAATTTTTAAAACTTTCTTCATCAAGAAAATTAATTATATTATCAAGTGTTTGTATTTTATAAATATATTTTTTTAAATTAAAATACTCTAAATAAATATACTTTATTATTTTTATGCCTATAATTTTTGATTTATCTTTAGTTAAAACTTTTATTTCTTTTTCTTTTATTATATCATCAATAAAATTTAATTTTTGATTATTCTTTTTATCATAATTTATAGAATTCTCTATATCTTCTATACTGATAAAATTTAATACTTCATTATTATTCGTTTTTAATTCTGATAATTCTCTATAAAATTCATTTTCAAGCATTATTCTAAAATCAGTATATATTTTATTATTATAATTAATAATACTTTTATATGCTTCTTTTACATTATTTTTTATTATTTCAAACTGTTCAATCTTTGATGATTTATTCTTTGCTGTTACATGTTCGGCAATTATAAATTGTATAGGAATTTTATTATTCTTTTTTAATGGAGTTTCTTCAAATGCAAAAGCTAAATCTGATACATTATCCAAATTCCAATTTGATAAATCCTGATTAAACATTATAGCATTATAAAACATACTATACATATTTTCTAATTTTGCAGTATTCCATTTATTTAAAGGCTTATTAAAACTTCCTGCTCCATTAAACATAGAAAGCATATATTTTACATTTTAAATATCCCAATCATTTAAAGATTTATTAAAATTATAAGCACCAGCAAACATACAAATCATATTTTCAACATTAGAAACATTCCATTTATCTAAAGGCTGATTAAAATTATAACAATTAAAAAACATCTCTTTCATATTTCTAACATTAGATACATTCCAGCTGTTAATATTCTGATTAAATTCCTTACAAGCTAAAAACATTCCCCCCATATCATTTACTTTTGAAATATCCCATTTGTCTAAAGGCTGATTAAATTTACTGCAGCCTGAAAACATTCTTTTCATATTTTCAACTTTAGAAACATTCCAATTATTGACACATTGATTAAAAGTATTATTATGAAATATATTAAACATAGATTCCATATTAATAACATTCTCTGTATTCCAATTTTCTATACCTGAATAATCTTTTCTCTTAGTTTTTGAAAATAAATACGACATATCAGTTATTAATGAGGTATCAATATCGCCTAAATATATATTATTATCTTCTACTAATTTTTTTAATTCTTCTTTATTTTTGGGTTTATATTTGTACATAATTTACATATTAAAAAATTTTATTGATTCTGATTATCTGAATTTTCATTATTAGGAATATTTTCAGAATTTTCATTATTGTTATTATTTTGATTATTTTCTTCTGAAGAATTGTTTTCAGTATTTTCATTAAGTTTTTCAGCTTCTTCTATATTTTCTCCATTATTAGAAACTTCTTCTAAATTATTATTTTCTTCTGCTGATTCTTCATAATCATCTGATTCATCTGTTTCTTCTACTTTAGGTACAAAGTTCTCATCTCTTTTAAATACATAAATCTCTTTGAATCTCATCTCTTGTTTAAGAAGAATTTCTTTTTCTTTAACAAGTTCAAGCATAGCCAAAAAGAATGTAACAAGCTGTCTTTTTGTAACACCGTCTTTAAATAATACAATAAAAGGAAAAACTGATGTTTCTGATAATTTAATTCTTATCATATCTATAGCATTATCTATATGGAAATTAGACATTCCAGAAAGTACTGCCAAATCTGTTTCCGGTACAAATTGAACCTTTGTAAATGCATAAACTAAATCATAAAGTGTAACATCTTTCCAAGCAACCTCATTATCTTCTGAAGAAACATTATTTTGAAAAAATTTAACTCTTTCTGTGTCTTTTCTTTCAAATATAGAATCTGATGCCTCTTGAAGTCTGTCAAGTTCTTCGGAAACCATTTTATATCTTTGAAACTCAAGCATCTGCTCTACTATTTCAAATTTAAGTCTATCTGTAAATTTATCATCGTCCATATCACGAGGAAGAAGCATTTTTGATTTATATAAATGGAATTCTGATGCTACAACCAAAAAATCACCTGTAGAATCCAAATTCAAAGCAGCCTGAGCCTTTAAATACTCTACAAACTGATCTATAATTTCCAAGATAGAAACTTCATATATATTTTTTTCACTTCTTTTAAGCATATCAAAAAGTATAGACAATGGCCCTTCATAATCTATACTGGATAATGAAACAGTAAACTCTTTATAATCCGGCTTACTATTTTCTGTTTCTTCTTTGGCTGAAGTATCTGTATTTACATTATCTGCATTATTATTTTCTTGCTGTGTTTCGTTTATATTCTCTTCCATAATTTACTATAATATATAAAAAACATAAAAATTCAAGTATACATACTTAATTATATTGACAATAAATAAAATTCTAATATTATCTTATTCATATAAAAAGTATAATTTAAGGGGCAAAACAATGAAAAAAATAAATATAGGGTTCATAGGAGCAGGAAAAATAGCAGAAACTATGGCTAAAACTATATCAAAAATCAAAGAAGTAGAATCTTATGCTGTAAGTGCAAGAGATTTGAAAAGAAGCAAAGCATTCGCTAAAAAATACGGATTTAAAAAGTTTTACGGTTCTTATGAAGAAATGCTAAAAGATGAAAAAGTTGATTTAGTATATATAGCTACTCCTCATTCTCATCACTATGAACATATAAAATTATGTTTAAACAATAATAAGCATGTATTATGCGAAAAAGCTTTTACAGTAAATGCAAAACAAGCCAGAGAAGTATTAATACTTGCAAAAAAGAAAAAACTTTTACTTACTGAAGCTATATGGACTAGATATATGCCTAGCAGACAATTAATAAATGAAACTATAAAAAGCGGTATAATAGGAAAAGTAAGCTCTTTAACTGCTAATTTAGGTTATGTTATAAATAAAGTTCCTAGATTGATAGAACCAGAATTAGCCGGAGGAGCATTGCTTGATGTAGGTGTTTATACTATAAATTTTGCTTTAATGGCTTTTGGAAATAAAATAAGTAAAATAGACTCTACTTGTGTAAAAACTAAAAAAGGTGTAGACGAACAAAACTCTATTACCTTAACTTTTGAAGGCGGAAAAATGGCTGTATTAAATAGCACTATGTCAGCATTAACAAACAGAGAAGGTGTTATAAATGGTGATAAAGGATATATGGTTGTAAAAAATATAAATAATCCTGAAAGCATAACAGTTTATTCATTAGACAGAAAAGTTGTAAAAACAATAAAAGTTCCAAAACAAATAAGCGGTTATGAATATCAAATACTTTCTTGCGTAGATGCTATCAATAAAGGCAAATTAGAATGCAAAGAAATGCCTCATGAAGATATTTTAAGAGTAATGAATATAATGGATACTTTACGCAGAAGCTGGAAAATAAAATATCCTTTTGAAAAATAAAAATTTAAAATTAATTTATTCTTGTTTATTAATGGGGGGGTAAATATACTCCCCTTTATTTTTATATATTTAATCACATTTAACATATAAGATAATTACACAATAATATCTTTAATATAAAAAATTACAAAATAAAATTGTTTCA
>NZ_JAWLQI010000117.1:0-3734 GCF_036997785.1 Brachyspira pulli | reverse complement strand
AATTAACTTTAGAGAGAGCTAATCTAAAATTGAGAAAATATAATAATTTTTGGAACTACAAACGCATACATTCAGCTTTAAATTATGATACACCTATGTTATACTTTAAAAAACTAAGGAATACTTAATGCAATATGTCTGGCTCCTGTGCACAAGCAGTATTATTTTATCTTGACTTTTTTCCATTATTATATAGAATTATCCGCAAAATATAAAATTTTTACATGTAGTATTTTTCATTGTAAAACAAATCAAAATTTATTTAGGAGATTTTTTATGTTTAGAGAGATGAGAATAAAAAAACAATTGTTATCAAATTCCGATAGTATATCGATATTAAAGAAATGTACTTCAGGAGTTCTTGCAGTTTCAGGAGATGATGATTATCCTTATACTGTTCCTTTAAGTTATGTTTATGATGATAATAAAATATTCTTTCATGCAGCAAAAAGCGGATATAAATTAGATGCTATAAAAAATAATAATAAAGTATCATTTTGTGTTATAGAAAAAGATGATATAAAACCTGAAGAATATACCACTTACTATAGAAGTGTTATAGTTTTTGGACGAGCCTTTATTATAGAAGATGATAATATAAAAAGAGGAGCTATAGAGAAATTAGCCTTAAAATATTATCCAGATGACATAAAAGAAAATAGAGATAAAGCTATTAACAATGGATATAATGCTTTATGTATAATAGAATTAGACATAGAGTATATGACAGGAAAAGAAGCAATAGAGTTAATAAATAAAAAGGAGAATAAATGAAATATTTTAATTTTGATAAAGATTTTTTGCATACAGTTTTGGAAGAGGCTTTAAAAAATGGGGGAGAGTATGCAGATCTTTTTTTTGAAGATACTAAAATTAATTCTATAGGATATTTAGATTCTAAAGTAGATGATATGAGTCTTGGAAATAATTATGGAGTTGGTTTAAGAGTTATAGTCAATAAAAAGACAATATATTTATATTCTAATGATACAAGTAATGATAGTTTGATAAATTTAGCAAGAAGTGTGGCTTCAGTTGTAAATAATAAAAAATACATACCTACTAATTTTATAGAATCTCATGAAAAAGACAATCACCCATTGCATATAAATCCATTTGATATTAATTTTGATGAAAAAATAGAAGTTCTTTCATATTTGGATAAAACAGCAAGAGGAGTATCAGATAAAATAAAACAGGTTAATGCCAGATATATGGAAAAACAAAGAAATATTTTAGTATGTGCAAGTAATGGAATATTAAAGGAAGATTCTCAAACATATATAAGATTAGTTCTGCTATCTATGGCATCTGACGGAGTTAATACTCAAACAGCAAGCAGAACTAAAGGAGCTTTAGACGGATATCAGGTGATAAAAGATATCAATTTAGAGAATATGGCAAAAGAAACAGCAAATTCAGCAATAAAAATGCTTGATTCAAAGTATCCTAAATCTGGTAAATATCCAGTTGTAATAGATAATGCTTTTGGAGGAGTAATATTCCATGAGGCTTGCGGACATGCACTTGAAGCTACAGCGGTTGCAGATAATGCTAGTGTTTTTTGTAATAAATTAGGCGAAAAAATAGCTTCAGATGTTGTTACTGCTATCGATGACGGCACTATAAAAAATGCTTGGGGCAGCTACAATATTGATGATGAAGGTAATGATGCACAAAGAACTGTATTAATAGAAAATGGAATTTTAAAAAGTTATTTAGTTGATGAATTAGGTTCTATGAAAATGAATCAAAAAGTTACAGGAAGTGCAAGGAGAGAAAGCTATAAATATCCTCCTACATCAAGAATGAGAAATACATTTATTGATAAAGGAAATTCTAGTTTTGAAGATTTGATTTCTGGAATAGAATACGGACTTTATGCCAAAAAAATGGGCGGAGGTTCAGTAGATCCTGCTACAACTGATTATAATTTTGCCGTTTCTGAAGGCTATTTAATAGAGAATGGAAAGATTACAGAACCAGTTAGAGGTGCTACACTTATAGGTCGCGGTGATGAAACTCTTATGAATATTGAGGCAGTATCTTCAAATTTAGAATTGGCTGACGGTATATGCGGAAGCGTTTCAGGAAGTGTGCCTACTACTGTTGGACAGCCTGCTATAAAAGTAAGAGAATTAACTGTTGGAGGTAGATAATATGTCAGAATTGAATAGTTTAATGAATAGGATAAAAGAAATATATGATATAGTAAAAAATAAAGCTAATGATATTGATGAAATTGAAGTTTATATGTCTGAAAGCGGTGAAGAAGAGTTTACTGTAAGGGAAAGAGATTTAGATAAATACACTTTTGCTGAGTCCGGCGGTGTTGGTTTAAGATTAATAAAGAATGGAAAAGTTGGAGTGAGCTTTACAGAAAAAATTAATTCAAATGATTCTATATATAATCTTATAGAAAATGCTAAAATTTCTTTAAATTATGCTGAGGCAGAACCAGAATATAATGTTTTAATAGAAAAAGAAGATGATGAAAAAACTTATGATATGATTAATAATGATATAGTCAATCTATCAAATGAAGAATTAAAAAATATATCATTATCTATAGAAGATAAATTGTATTCTTATGATAAAAGAATAATTAATGTACCTTCAGCTGGGCTTGCAAGATATGATTTTATAAAATGCATTATTAATAGTAATGGTGTATGTAAGGGAGAAAAGAAAAACAGCATTACATATTATGGCGAAGTAATAGCTAAAGACTCAAATGCTACGAAAACTTTTTTTGATATTTATTCAGCTCATGATGCAGTATTTGATGTTAATGCTTTTACAAAAAATATTGCTGATAGTGTAATAAGTAAATTAAGTGCCAAAAATATAGAAAGCGGAAAGTATAAAACTGTATTTACAAGTAAGGCAATGAGAACTATTATAGGTGCTTATCTAGGTTTATTTTCTTCAGAATCTGTTCAAAAGAAATTATCACTTTTACAAGGAAAATTAAATAAAAAAATAGCAAGTGATATTGTAAATATAAAAGATATACCAATATTTGATAATGGTTTAGCAAATACATATTTTGATGGTGAAGGTTCATCTACAAAAGATTTAAATATCATTACTAATGGAGTATTAAATAGTTATTTATACAATAATTATACAGCAAGAAAAGAAGGCAGGAAAACAACTTCTCATGCTTCAAGAGGATTTAAAACTTCAATAGGTGTTTCTTGTCATAATTTTATTTTGGAAGAAGGAAATAATACTCAAGATGAACTAATTTCTCAAATTCAAAATGGAATATTAGTTAATTCTTTGACAGGTACTCATTCTGGTGTTAATGCTATAAGCGGAGATTTTTCTTTACAGGCTGAAGGTATAAAAATAGAGAATGGAAAATTAGCATATACAGCAAATCCATTTATTGTTTCAGGAAATATATTAGACTTTTTTAATAATATAGAAATGCTTGCTAATGATACAGACTACTATCATTCATCTATTTATACGCCTAGTGCTTTGATTAAAGAATTATCATTTGCTTCATAATTTTAGTATATACCTAAACAACTATATTTTGTCAGAGATATTTTTTTAAATTTTAAATATCTGCAGGGCTTTGCCCACCACGCTGTGTGCTTACGCAGCACCCCGCTTCTTTTGGTGGCCCAAAGAAGCAAAAGGACTATATTTTAGCTTAAAATAATAACATATCTTACATGTAAAACAATTTTAGTATATACTGAAAATTTTTAAGTTTGTCA
>NZ_JAWLQI010000116.1:0-3763 GCF_036997785.1 Brachyspira pulli | reverse complement strand
AGCACCAATATACGAAATATCAAAATTATTAGCAGAGGAAGGACTAGAAGGAAAAATCACTGAAATGACAAATTTTGGTGATAAATATATATATAAAGATTCTACTCCTTTGTTTTTGGCAGTACAATTCGGATACAATGATTTAGCAAAAGAGCTTATAAAAGAAGGTGCTGATGTTAATGCCAGAGCAAGCGGTATGGAAACAGAAACAGAAGGCGGTCTTGATATGCTTTACTATGCTGTTAGAAATAATAATCCTGAAATGACTAAAATCTTAATTGATAAAGGGCTTGATAAAAATAGAGATTATGGTTATGAATATTCTACTTATTTGACAGATATTGCTATTGGCAACAACAATCTTGATATACTTAAACTTCTTGTAAAAAGAGGAGATTCAAAAGAAACTTTAATTCCTGATGCAGTAAGAGAAAATAATATAGAAATGGTTAAATATTTATTATCTATAGGACAAGATATAGATGCACAAAGATTTTTTGACGGTTTTTGGGTTGATTCTCCTTTGAAAGTAGCAGCTGAAAACGGCTATGTAGAAATGGCTAAATTTTTAATTGATGAAGGAGCTAATTTAAACTCAGCTGATGATTATATGCTTTATGCATATAATAATTATGATATAACTAAATTATTAGTAGATAATGATATTTTTAATCTTAATACTAATACAACTAGAGAAGAAGCTATAAAATTAGTAAAAGACGGCAAATATTATGAAATAGAAAAATTATTATCAAGCGAAGATCCAAATAATATAGACGGATATGATGAATTAATGAATGCTATATCTAAAGGTGATATGAAAGCATTAGAAAAACTTATAAAAGATGATACTGATTTAAATAAACAATATGATAAGATTACGCCTCTTGGTTTAGCTGCTGCTAGAAATGATAAAGAGATGGTTAAATTCCTAGTAGAGAAAGGTGCTGATATAAATTTAGAAGACGGATACGGATATACTCCTTTAATAATAGCAATGAAGTATAGTAATATTGGTTTAGCTAAAGATATTATTGATTTGAAGCCGGATTTAAATGCCGTATGTTCAGCAACAGGAGATACTCCTTTAACATATTTAGTAGATAAAGTGAAATTTGGATCAGATATTTGTTATTATTTGATAAAAAATGGTGCTGATGTAAATAAAAAAAATAATAACGGAGATACTCCATTAATAGTTTTCGTACAAAATTTTATTTTAAGTTATGGTATATTAGGAGTTCTTATAAATATGGGTGCCGATTATAACATTAAAAACAAAGAAGGAAAAACTGCTATGGATATTGTTATGGAAAAAGATGACAAAGCAACACTTTATCATTTAAATAATCCTGACGATTTAGAATACTATCTACTATATAGAAAATAATAAAATAAAAAGTGCATGCATTATATATGTATGCACTTTTTTATCAAAATATTTAATATATATTTTCTATAAATCAATATATTTCAAAACTACTTTATAAAATTAGTTATTAAATTGTTTTATTTTGTAATATTTATATGTTATAGTGAAAATTTTTAACTTTGTTCACTTATGCATTTATATAGATTTATCAACTTTTTACCGCACACGTTCTGCATAACTCCATCAAAAGAACCAAAAATCTTTTATTAAATTTATGATGTGCTGTTATACATTGTTTAGCTTCAATGGTATATATACTGGGTTGATAATTTAATGGTTTTATTTATAATTTAAATGATTAATAAAATAAAAATATTATTTAAGGTAATCTAATATGATAAAAGAATTTAAAAAAAAGTTAGATAAATTAATAGAAAATAAAGAATATAAAAAAGCTTTTGAAATATGCTATATAGAAGTTAATTTGAAAGGTAATGATAAAGATATAGAAATATATAATTATATGGCATTTATTCAATTGGCTGTGCATAATGATAATTGTTTTAATAGTATGAGAGTACCTGTTTTTGTTAGAGATAATTTTAGTGATTATCCTATAGACTTTTTTACACATATTTACTCTTTTGTTATAGAATATTTTGATAAAATTATTGAGATAGATCCGAATAATATAGAAGCACATTATAATAGGGGAATATCTAAATATAATATTGGAAAATACTTTGAGGCTTTAGAAGATTTGGATATTGTGATTAATTCTGTAAGTAACAATAATATAGCAATTGAAGAAATATTATATTTAGTTAGAAGTAATTCAAGATATTACATAGGAGATTATAATGGTGCTATAGAAGATATTGATAAAGCTATGGAATATGATTCTATCCATAAATTAATGCTTGTTAATAATAAAATTAATTGTTTAATTAATTTAGAAAAATTTGATGAGGCATATGAATATGATAAGAAATATAATAAAGAAGAATTTAGTGAAAAATTTATAAGAGAACTTCCAAAAGAACTCACTATTGATGATTTTATTAATCCATATATATTATCTAACAGAGCTTATATATATATTATAAAAAAGGACTTGAAGATTATAGAAAAATATTATCTGAAGCTATTAGGATATTTAATAAAAGAATTGCAAATCCTATGCATATTAATAGACAAAGTATTTTTTTTAATTTATTTAGAATGTCTGAAGTTTTGTCAAAAGAAGATCTTGTTGTTTTAGATAATATGCTAGATAAAGAATTTATGATATTTATTGATTATAATATAAAAGATAATATATTGTTCAATTATGCAAAAATTGACTTTGAAACAATTAAATCTATTAGTAATGCTAAAATTTGGTTAAGTAATCCATCAAGATTTAATGATCCAATAGACCCATTTTTAAAAACATATAATGATAAATATAAATATTTTATAGATAAAATTAAAGTAGCATGTTTAACAACTGATAATGCTAATACTTTAATGTGGAGTCATTATGCAGATAAACATCAAGGTATATGCATAGGTTATGATATAAGTATTAATTCATTATCTAAAAGTAAATTAAATATGATAAAATCTATTTATGATAAATATATCATGAATTTAAATAATATATTTACAATTAATGATTCTAATAAAAAATATATTAAACAAGAAGATTTAAGTACATCACATGAGCTATTAGAATTATTTGTTTATAAGTCTAAAGAATGGGAATATGAAAATGAATATAGAATTTTATATAATGATAAAGATATGAAATATCAAGAAGGATTTAGAGCAGATTTACCAATAAAAAGTATATGTTTTGGTGCTATGACTAAAGAGGAAGATAAAAAATTTATTTACAAACTTTTAAAAGATAAAGATGTAGTATTTTATCAGGCAGAATTTGATAAAATAGAACCACTAAAAATAAATATAGTTACATATAATGAATAGCAATAATATTTTAATTGTTTAATGTTGGTACTTAGCCGCATATATAAGTATGTTATTATTTCAGTGCAAAAGGCTTTAGCTTGCATTATTAATGTAATTAAAATTTTTTTTGGTTCTTTTTTATAAAAAAACATTTATACAATGTATAAATTAAAGTTATATTATTAGATTGTTAATGCTTTTTACTTATTTTGTCGGCACAAAAAACCTATATACTGATAAACTCGGATATGCTTCGTGAAAGGCTGCATTTGAGCTTAAATTTAATAAATTATCTACATGTAATACAATTTTAGTATGATTTAGTATTAATTTTTACACTTGCACTTTTTGGTTCTTTTTGCGGCGGGAAAAAGAACAACAAAAAAATTGACAAACTCTAAAATTTTTAGTATATACTGAAAATTTTTAAGTTTGTCA
>NZ_JAWLQI010000115.1:0-3765 GCF_036997785.1 Brachyspira pulli | reverse complement strand
AATTACATAGTATATTTTTTTAATAAATAAAAAATATTGGGAACTTTTATTAATATTTATACGTCTAATTATAAAAATAAAAAGAAATTAGTTTAAGGATAAAACTATGAAACGTATCATCATAGCGGCATTTATCACTGTTATTTTATCAGTATCATTATTTGCAAATGAAAATTATTCTTATTATGAACCTTATACTTATTTTATTTATAATGAAAATTCATTAACACAAGAACAATTATCACAAATAAATCATTTAAAAAATGAATATCAGCCAAAGATAGAAAAATTAAGGAAAAAAATGTATTTAGAAAAAACTAAAATGAATTTAGAAATGGCTAAACAAAATCCTGATAGTATCATTATCAATAATTCTATAAAATTAAATATGGAATATAATAGACAATTAAAAACAATAATAAACGAATTTTTATCTGAATATAGAAAAATAAAAAATAATAACTGACATTTCTTAAAGCTCTATTTTTATAAAATGTGGGAGGCTATTTTTAGCCTCTCTTTTTTTTATTTTTTTTAATAAATAATATATTCAAATAAATATTTTTTTATGTATAATATACATATATGTTTTATAAAGGTCAGGTTATGAATAATATTTCAGCTGTAGTAAATATATATAAATTATTCAATATAATTACAGCTTATAAAAATTTAGGTATATTATGAACTACTATAATTTCATTCATAACATGAAAGCCGATATCAGTTTTTCATTCCTTAAAAAACTCAATTTTGAAACATTTGAAAATAATGACTTATTCTTTTATGATTATATAGAAAAATTAAAAAAAGACAATTACCTAAATTTAAGATATAAAGTTGCTATAATTCAAAGTATAATTGATTCATATATAGATGAATGTGCCTACAATGGAGATAATGAAAGTTTTGAAAATGTTGTAGGAAGTATCAACTCTGTATTAATAAGAGAACCAAATAATTTATATGCAAGAAATAAAGCAGCATTCCTATATTATACAAGATATATTTATGACTATGATGATATTTATTATGATATAGCAATGGATCATATAAATAAAATTATAAAAAATGCAAATGAAATCACTTATTTTATTTTGGCAGTACTATATCAATTCAAATATATTAATACTAAAGATAATGAATATTTTAAAAAATCTTTATCAAATTATAAAGAAGTATTATCAAGATATGGAAATGATATTAATTTGAATTATGATATTTATTTATTGTATAAAGCAAAATTTCCAAACCTTGAAAATTATTTTGATATGGCTTCAGATATTTATAGTGATATGGTTGATAGTGATAATATATTTGCATTATGTGATTTAGCTAAATTATACAGAGATAAATTTATATCTACACAAAACTCTGATTACTATTTGAAAGCAGTAAATTATTATATTGAAATTTCTTATATAACATTAGAAATTAATATGTTTATTAATCTAGGCTATCTGCATGCCTTGATGTTTAAATTCAGTAATGACTTTCATTTTTATGATGAATCAATTTCAGTTTATAGTCAGTTGGAAGAAAGCAAAATATATGATGATACAATTCATAATCATTTAGCACTTCTATACACTATAAAATATAATGTAACAAAAAGCAAAGAAGATTTTGAAACTGCTATGAATTATTATACTAAGGCATTAGAAAATAATAAATATATGTATTACTTTATGGCTTACTTATATTTGATATGCTACAATAATACAAGCGATGATTTATATTTTAATGCTTCTTTTTCTTATTTTAATCATTTAGATTTAGATGATGTTGATATATTAAATTCTATAGCCTATTTATACGAATCAAAATTTAAAATAACAAAAAATAAAGATTATTTTGATGAAGCTATATACTATTATAATAGAGCATTAGCCATAGACAGAGATTATTTATTTACTTATATAAATAGATTTGAATTATATAAATTAGCTTTTCATTATTTTGATGATCATAATTATTTTACATTTATTATTCATGATTATGAAACATTATCTAATGACGGACATTTATATAATAATAAAGTTTTAGAATATTATATTAATCATAATATAGGCTGCTTCTATTATAATTTATACTGCAATAGTTTAGCAGAAAAAGAATTATGTTCAAATGTTAATTCAAAAGATGAACTATTCAATAAAGCCTTATTATTTTTTAAAGCTTCAAATTCTTTTATTGCCATAAGTGATTTATACAGACTTAAATATATAGACGAACATAATACAAATAAATATTTTGATTTAGCTTTATACTATGTTGATAAGAATATAGACGTATTTAGATATGATACAAGAAATCTATCACAAAAAGCAATAATATATTATGAAAGATATAAAATAACAAAAGATATGAAATATTTTGAAAGCTCTTTAGAATATTTTGATTATGCTTTAAATTTAAATAAATATGATAAAACTCTATATTATAATTTAGCTTTGCTTCATCATTTCAGAATAACAGAAAGTAAATTTGAAGATTATAAAATAGCAGAAAAAAATTATCTCGCTGCAATAGATTTAGACAATTCATATTATAAAGCTATAGAGAATTTAGGATTTTTATATTCTATAATTTATAGTGTATATAATGTTGATGGAATATTTAATAATTCTTTATCATGTTTTAATAATATACTTACTAATGATGAAACTTCATTAATAGCATTGGAAGGAATAGGAGATTTATATAATTTAAAAATACAAAATAACAATAATATAGATAAACTAAGCAAATATGATTATCTTCTTAAATGCTTGGAATATTATGACAAGGCTTTATCTTTAGGAGTAGGAATCGATTCTATTTATGAAAGATTAATAAATATTTATTATCTTTTATTCAATGAATACGGAGATATGATTGTTATTGATGATTATTTTGATAAGTATATAAATCTTTTGCATATTAATAGAGATTTGGCTAATAAATATTTATTCATATTTAATAATGTAATGTTTAAAATTCATCAAAATAATAAATACTTAATAAAAGCAGGAAAATGTTTAAGCAGTTTAAATATGAATATATTCTCTATTAGATTATGCATTAGCTTTTTTAAATATTTATTTGATATTACGAACAAAATAAAATATGCTTTATTTACCTTATTTTATTTGGAATACATATCCAATATAGATAGAAACAATATAGATTATTATTTCGATATTGGAATGCTTTATTACAAAGTTTATTTAAAAACAGGAAATTACGAATATATTATAAATTCCTTTCATTGCTACAGCAGAGTTTTAGACATTAATCCAAAATACCCTAAATGCAATTTTAATAGAGCCTTGATATTAAAACATTTATTTGAAAAAACTCTAAAAATAGAATATATAGAAAATGCATTTGAAAATTTAATTCAATCTATAAAATTAGGCAATATAGAAGCCTATTCTTTGATTGGAGATATATACCTTCTTCTTTATAAAAAATATGAGAAGGAAGAGAAATATTTAGATAAAGCCGTAGAAAATTATAATCTATCTATAGAAAATAAAGTTTATGGAAAGAATGGTTATGAAGTATATTTTAATTTAGGAATTTGCTATTATTTCAAATATAAAATGAATAAACAAATACAAGATTATTTTAATACATCATTATCATATTATAAACAAGCTTTAAGTATAAGCCCAAAAAATATAAAAATTAACAGATTTATCAAATATCTTTATATAGTAAGGAAAATAATACCTCCGTCATCATAAATAATATTATTATTCATAGAAATTTATTATCAAA
>NZ_JAWLQI010000114.1:0-4469 GCF_036997785.1 Brachyspira pulli | reverse complement strand
TAGCAAGTTTATTCACTAGCTTATTATAGGAGTGTATAAAAATAATAAAATCATTGACATAAAATTAAAATCTCTTATAATTCAATCATCATACACTTATATAAGTTCATAATACGGTTGAACGTTTCTACCAATTACCAAAAAATAATTGACTATAAGTTTTTATATCATCATAAAAAATGGAGGAATAAAAATATGTCAAGTATTTTTATCAAAAATGCATCTTCTATAGTTACTTGTGATAGTAATGACACAGTTCATAATTCCAGCAACCTATTAATAGAAAATGGAGTTATTACTTACATAGGAAAAGAAGAAAAAAAAGCTGATAAAGTTATTGATGCTTCAGGCTGCTTTATGTATCCAGGACTTATCAATACACATCATCATTTGTATCAAATATTCAGCAGAAATTTGCCTCAAGTTCAGAATATGGAATTATTTGAATGGCTTACAAATCTTTACGAAATTTGGAAAAATTTAAATCATGATGTTGTTTATTATAGCTCTATCACTGCAATGGGTGAATTATTAAAAACCGGCTGTACTACTTGTTTTGATCATCATTATTTATTCCCTCAAAAAAATTCAGAAATGTTGTTGGATTCACAATTTGCAGCCGCTAAAGATTTAGGAATAAGAATGTATGCTTCAAGAGGAAGTATGGATTTAAGTAAAAAAGACGGCGGACTTCCTCCTGATTCTGTTGTTCAGTCATTAGATGATATTTTAAAAGATTGCCAAAGAGTAGTAGAAAAGTATCATGATCCTTCACGCTACTCTATGAATATGGTTGCATTGGCTCCTTGTGCTCCTTTCAATGTAACTGGTGAATTACTCAAACAATCTGCAGTATTGGCTAGGGATTTAAAAGTAAGACTTCATACTCATTTATGCGAAACTAAAGATGAAGAAGTATTCGTTAAAGAAAAATTTAATATGCGTCCTTTAGAATATATGGAATCTTTAGGCTGGGTTGGTAATGATGTTTGGTATGCTCATGGCATTCACTTCAATGAAAAAGAATTAAAATTTTTAGCTGACACTCAAACCGGAGTTGCTCATTGTCCTATATCTAACATGAAATTGAGTTCAGGAATTTGCAGAATACCTGAAATGCTTGAATTGAATGTTCCTGTTGGACTTGCTGTTGACGGAAGTGCCAGCAATGACGGATCTAGCTTACTTGAAGAAATGAGAGTTTGTTATTTACTCCATAGACTCAATTCAAGTAATAAAGCCCCTACTGGATACGATATATTAAAAATCGCAACTAACGGCGGAGCTAGAGTTTTAGGCCGTGATGATATAGGAAGTTTGGAAGTTGGAAAAGCTGCTGACTTATTTATGATAGATATGAGAAAATTAGAAATGGTTGGTGCTAATTTCGATCCTAAATCATTATTCGGTACTATAGGCTGGAAAGGAAGCGTTGATTATACTATAGTTAATGGAAAAGTAGTAGTAGAAAAAGGAA
This sequence comes from Brachyspira pulli, assembly GCF_036997785.1. Lineage (NCBI taxonomy): Bacteria > Pseudomonadati > Spirochaetota > Spirochaetia > Brachyspirales > Brachyspiraceae > Brachyspira > Brachyspira pulli. Next base: position 2,992 of record NZ_JAWLQI010000114.1, on the reverse strand, counting down.
AACTAATTACTATAGATGAAGAAAAGATGTACAGACTTGCTGATGAAACAGAAAATAAATATTTGGATAAGGCAAAACAATAAAAATTGTGAGCATCTAGCAAATTCGCCGAAGGCGGACAGAGTCATTTGCTAGATTTTATTAGCGAACAATTTTTATTAGCAATAATAAAAATAAATATTTAGATAAAGCTAAATAATAAAAATTGTGAACATCTAGCAAATTCGCTGAAGGCGGACAGAGTTATTGATGAGCCTTAAAGCGAGATTTTTTAATTGTTTATTGTTTTAAAAAAATAATAATAAATTTCATAAAAATATCCCTTCACGGCTTTAAATATTTTTAAAGCCGTGTTTTTTATATTCATCAATAATTAAAAATTAATACCAATCATCGCACGGTAAACAAAACTAAATAATATAAAATAAATTATAACGTGCGTTTAATGAATTCTTAAATAAATAAAATTTGGGGGGATTTATATTTTTATATTATTCTATATAGATAAAAAAAATAACATTGATAATTTTAACAACAAGTATTAAAGGGCGGGTATGTAAAAAAAGCATTTATATATAAAAATTAAAAAAATATAATTATTGTAAAAAAACTTGACAATGACAAAAAGCATTAATATACTTGAATGCAGATGGTAATTTTATATAATATCTGAGGTATATATTATGGAAATTTTCAGTTATATGGAAAAATATAATTATGAAGAATTAGTATTTTTCAATGACAGCAAAACAGGTCTTAAAGCTATTACATGTATTCACTCTACAAAATTAGGGCCATCTTTAGGCGGAACAAGACTTTGGAATTATAAGTCAGAAAGCGAAGCCATAGAAGATGTTTTAAGACTTGCTAAAGGTATGTCATTAAAATCAGCATGTGCCGGACTTGATTTAGGAGGAGGTAAAACAGTAATAATAGCTGACCCTAAAAAAGTTAAAGGTAATGAAATATTCTGGAGATCTTACGGAAAATTCATTAATTCATTAAACGGAAGATATATCACTGCTGAAGATGTTAATACAAGTACAGAAGAAATGGAATATATAGCTAAAGAAACAAGCTTTGTAGCAGGACTTAGAAGTAAATCAGGCGACCCTTCTCCTATGACTGCTTACGGTGTTTATATGGCTATCAAAGCAAGTGCTTTAAAAGCTTTTGGAAGCGATAATTTATCAGGCAAAAAAATATCAGTTCAGGGCTTAGGTCATGTAGGTTTGGTATTATGCGATTATTTGGCAAAAGATAAAGCAGAATTAATAGTATCAGATATAGATAAAGAAAAAGTAAAAAAAGTTGTAGAATTATATAATGCTAAAGAAGTTGATGTTAATGCTATATATGAACAAGATGTTGATATATTTGCTCCTTGCGGATTAGGTGCTATTATCAATGATGACACTATACCTAAATTAAAATGTAAAGTTGTAGCAGGTTCAGCTAATAATGTACTTAAAGAATCTCATCATGGAAAAATTTTAAAAGACAAAGGTATTGTATATGCTCCAGACTATGTTGCTAATGCCGGAGGTGTTATTAATGTAGCTATGGAAAACCCTACTTATAATTATGAAGCTGCTAAAAGTGCTACAGAAAAAATATATAACAGAATATTAGAAATATTTGAAATCGCTGATGAACATAATATATCAACAAATGAAGCTGCAGACAAATTGGCTATGCAAAGAATAGATTCTATAAGTGAAATACATTCAAGATACATGAGAAATTAATTAAAAAATTATTTCTTTTTATTTAAGGAATGGACTTTAAAAATTAAAGCCCCTTCTTTTTTATTATATGCTAAAAATTTTTAAGTTTGTCAATTTTTTGTTGTTCTTTTTCCCGCCGCAAAAAGTTGCAAAAAGTGCAAGGACAGAATTAGTACTAAATCATACTAAAATTGTCTTACATGTAAAATAATTTATTAATTAAAGCCCAAAAATGTAGCCTTTCGCGAAGCGTATCCGAGTTTGTCGAGGATATAAGCTTCTTTGTGGCACGCCAAAGGCACTCCCTTCGGTCGCAAAAGAAGTGGGGGGTCGCAGAGCGGTGGGCAAAGCCCCAGATATAAAAGCAAAAATGTAAATTTATTTTTGACAAAGTATATTTGTTTAGGTATATACTAAATATACTATAATTTTTCTTTGTATTGACAAAAAATAATTATTGTTTAGAATGTAGCCACTTTCAATAAAGTCTGATAAATTTCAGGCTTTTATTTTGAATACAAAATGAACATTGTTCAGTTTGTATTTATAAAAACTTTAACACAATTTTTATAAACGGAGTATTATCATGAAATACATTATCATTCTATCAATTATATTAAACGGAGTTTTATATTCATATAATTCTAAAGATATTAATAATTTTTATAATAGTTATTATTCTTCAAATTATGATATAAACACCATAAAAAATAATTCTTCACAAACATACAAAAATATATATCATTTAATAGAATCAAAAAAAATTTCAGATGAAAAAGAAAAGTATAATTATTTAAAGAATGCTATAAATGAAAATGCAGATTACGAAAAATCAGATGATACAGATTATCTAATAAGCGTATCAGAATTAATGAATTATATTGTTTATTTCACAGGACTTTCTGAAAAAATTTCTTATGGTTCAAAAAGCAAAGAAATATATCAAAAAATATTAAAGAAAGATGAATCAAATTTCTTTGCACTCATAGGCACAGCAATAGCATATATGCATGCACCAGCTATAGCAGGCGGAAGCAATAAAAAAGCCTTTGAATATTTTAACAAAGCTTTAAACAATGCTAATGAAAAATACCAACAATATTTATCTTATGTTTGGTTATCTCAATACTATTTTAAAGTAAAAGATAATGAGAACTACAATAAATATATAGATATGAGCAAAAATATATATCCAAATGGTGAGTTATTAAAAGAAGCTATAGAAAGAAATAATACAAAACAAAAAACTTTGTAAAAATAATATT
>NZ_JAWLQI010000113.1:0-4473 GCF_036997785.1 Brachyspira pulli | reverse complement strand
ATATCCTTTATAACATTGTCAATTAGTAAATACCTTAGATCTAAAGATAATAAAAAAAATAATGAATAATTATAAAGATTTAATGCTTGTATAACTGATTCAGAAACTTTTGTTAGATTCATTTTTTGTGTGCATAAAAAATTATAAAAATATAGAAGTTGATAAAATTAATTAGCTATACCAAATTAAGAAATTATATTTTTTTATTTGAGCTGTTTCAAGATTGATGTTTCTATAAAGTACATAAGACTTGCGATAAAATTAGTTGTATAATTTTTAATGTATGAAATTGCTGTCCTTACATTTAATATATTACCCTCATATAAGATTAAAGTACTTGCACTTTTTGCAACTTTGGCGAAGCCCGCAGAGCGTATGCGGCGGGAAAAAGTTGAATAAAAAAATTGACAAACTTAAAAATTTTCAGTATATACTTAAACAACTATATTTTGTCAAAAATAAATTTATATTTTTGTTTTTATATCTGGGGCTTTGCCCCAGACCCCACTTCTTTTGGTGCCCCATACGAAGTACGCCTGCGGCGAGAAGCAAAAAGGCTACATTTGGAATTTAATTTAATAAATTATCTTACCTGTAAGACGTTTTTAGTATGATTTAATACTAATTTTATACTTGCACTTTCGCTAAGCGTGCCTGCGACCGAAGGAAGTATCTTTAGGTAGGCAGATACTTTGACGAAGTCGCAGTAAAAAAACAATAAACAAATTGATAAACTTAAAAAATTTAGTATATAATAAATCTTTAATTATTCGAAAATAGCGTCTAAATTTGTCATAGATATAGTTTATAATATGTATTATACTAAAATTATATAAACTATAAGGAAAAAATTATGAACAGATTAGGACTTGTTTTAGCAGGAGGAGGCGGAAAAGGCTCTTATCAAATAGGAGTATGGAAAGCATTTAGGGAATTTGGATTTGACAAATATATCTATGCTATTTCTGGAACTTCTGTAGGAGCTTTGAATGCATGCCTAATATATCAAAACGATTATGATACAGCCGAAAAAATTTGGCTTAATGAAGTGCAGGATAAAATACTTTCTTTTGATGCAGAGAGTATAGTAAAAAGCATTTCAAAGATTTTAATACCATTAGGCATACCTATGACTAGAATCATAGCATTGGCTGGAATAGTTGCATCAAGCGGAGTATTTTCAAGGGACGGACTTTTAAGCCTTATTGATAAATATTTGGATTTTGATTATTTGCTTAATACAGACGATCCGCTTTATGCTGCATGCTTGGCTGTTCCTGATTTTAATGTGCATTATTTTTCTATAAATAAAAGCGAAAAGTATAGAATAAGAAAAATACTTCTTGCTACAAGTGCCATTCCTTTTGTATTTGATAAAGAAGTTATTGACGGAACAACATATATAGATGGAGGCATTCCTATTGTAGGAGATAATATACCTATAAGACCTCTTTATAATTTAGGATGCAATATGGTTGTAGTTGTGCATTTAAGCAGAGAGTCTATTATAAAAAGAGATGAGTTTCCTAATTTAAAAATAATAGAAATAGTGCCTCAGGAAGATTTGGGAGGACTTATAAAAGGTACTTTGAATTTTTCATCATCTGCTATGAGCTCTCATATTGAACAAGGCTATAATGATGCTAAAAGAATATTAAAGCCTGTATTTGATATGGCAACTACACAATTTGAACTTTTACAGTCTATTAAAAAAATGTATATTAATGAACAGGAATATAAACATAAAATGAAATTAATCAAAGAAGAAAGACATAATATAAAAAATGATATACAAAGAATAGCTATTGAAAATAATATTAAAATTAACTATACTGATGATATAAAAAATTAAATAGCAATAATAATAAAAACATAAAATAAAGGCGGTTTTTTATGGAATTTAATTTAATACTTCCTTATGAAAATGAAATAGAGGCTTCAGATAAAACAGAGATAGACAGATATATTGAAAGCACTATAGAACTTCATAAAAATAATGCAAATAAATTAACAGAGCTTACATTAGAGGCGGCATCTTGTTTGGCTGCTGGAGAGGCAAGAGCAAAGCAATTATCAAGTCAGGGATTTTTTAAAAATCTATGGGGTGCTATAACAGGAAAAAACAGAAAGATAAGAGGCGAAATAGATTATAATTTTGCTGTGGCTCAAAAAGCTTCTCAAAGAATGATACAGGTACTTGCAGAACAAAATAAACTCACTTTTGAAGCTGTTATTGCTGTTAATAATAAATTGAATTCAATGTCTGTTGATATTAATAATCAAATCAATGAAATTTATTCTGTGATGAAGCAGATGTTTCAGGGACTTTTGGGGCAGATTGTACAGAATTCTTTGAAGATAGAAAAACTTGAGCAGAATGTGAAACTATTAAACTGGAATGCCACTATAGAATATTTAACCTATGATAACAGAACATATTCAAGCCTTGATACATTTGAAAAAGTAATATGCTTGTCTAATGACTTTTATCGTATGGCAGGAGAAAACCGCACTACACAAGATATGCTTTTATTAAAAACTACTATGGCAAACTGCGGTATTGATATAAACTCAAAAATAAAGGCTATAGACTTTTACCGTTTATTAATCAGCAGAGAAGATTTGATTAAAAGACTTTTTGAAGACACAAAAATTGAAAATCTTGAAAAAGCGTTATCATACACTATACCTATATCATCTGGATTTAGAAAATTGAATCTGCTTGCAGGAGAGGAAAATTATATAGTAAAATCAATAACAAGTTTGAGCGAGGCTTCAGAGGAAGATATAAAAGTAACACTCACTAAAGAGTATGTAAAGCAGCATTCCGATTTTGATATAGAAAAAGAGATAAATATATATGAATTTGCTGTTATGCTTGTAGATGATTTGGGTGTTATTGATTCATTTGTAGATGAAAGCGAAGTTATTGAGAAAGAAACAGTGCCTCTTTTGTCAGAATCAAATACAATAGAAACTTTATTTGAAGATGGCAAATATTATAAAGTCATAGAGGAATGCAATAAAATAATAGAGTTTAATGAAAACAATGAAGATGCAAATAAAGAAGATTTGATTAATGCCTATAAATACAGAGCTAAATGCTATATTAATTTGAATAATACCAATACATTAGATGATATTGAAAAAATACAAGAATTAAACAAAAATGATATTGAAAGCTATTTGATAGAAAGCGATATCTTAATGAACGATCATTGTCTTGATGAAGCATTGGAAGCTGTTGAAAACGGTTTGAAAATAAACAATAATAATTTTGAGCTTCATAAAAAGAAATGGGAAATTTTATTTAAATTATCTAATGTAGATCCATTATTTGAAGATATTGACCAGTATATAAAAAATAATAAAGATATGGAATTTGATTCATTACACTTTAAAATCAAATTGGCAGATTCTTATTTTAATAATGCAAATATTAAAAGTTATTATGGACCTTCTGGAAAAATGAAAATAAGTTATGATGACAGTTATTGTGTAAGTAGAGGGGTTAGTAATTTTCTAATTAATTATATTGCAGAAATTAAACAGGTTATTAATTTAAAAGTTATTAATTTAAATAGAAAAGATGCGGACTTGTATTATCTATTAGCAAAATATACCTATTCATTGTTAAAAACAGATCATACTTATCGTACACACAAAGGGACTAATGCATTATGGGGGGATCCTGATAAATACGATTTTTGTATAAAATGTGATTATCCTAATAGTGCATATTTAGTTGAAGAATATTTAAAAATATACAGTGGAGAACCTGGAAATAATACATATACTGCAAGAGCTTTAGGTATAGTATTAGGCGGATATGAAATCAATGTAAAATACGAAAACTATTTAATGTTAATGGAGTATTTAGATAAAGCATTATCAATAGAACCTAATTATGAGGAAGCTTTGCTTTTGAAAGGGGTTATTTACAAAATGAACAAAGATACTCAGAATTTGCTTGCTTTAAAAGACGAGTATGTTAAACAGGGGTTAGATCCTGATAAGATATTTAACAAGCTATTTAATGATTAAGTAAATTACCTATTTTAATATAAGGGCGAAACATTTTTTTGTCCTTATATTTTTTTATTGTGTCTGTTTTCAATACTAATCCATAATTAATTGAAATTAGTTTATTTATACCTAAACAACTATATTTTGTCATTATAATTATTCTATATTAATAAAATATGTTTCAAACACATTATAAAACCAAATTTGAGTCAAAAATGCAGTCTTTCACGAAGCGTATCCGAGCCTGCCGAGGATATAGGTTCTTTTATACCAATACTTACAGTACTTCCTTCGGTCGTAAAAGAACTGGGGGTTGGCACGACTGTGTGCTTCGCAGCAAAGCCCCAATTATAAATTTAAAAATACTAAAAATTAAACAGTGTAAATATTTATTAAATTAGTTTTGAAACAAGTCTATTATCAACTTTTTTGTCGCACAAAAAAGTT
>NZ_JAWLQI010000112.1:0-4544 GCF_036997785.1 Brachyspira pulli | reverse complement strand
GTTTTTACTTTATTTTCTTTTTAATTTCATACTGTTATTTTTACACCCACCCAAGTTATTTTTAAATTTATAATGCCTGCACCGCACGTTAAATAAAATGAAATATATAAAATAATTATTAATTATTATTTTATATATAAAGCTCATTTACCGTGCGTTTAAAGAAATCAAAATATTAATAAAGAATTAATAAGTTGAAAAAAATATAACTTATACTAAAATACTAATAATATAATTTAGGAAATAAGAACTATGAAAAATATACTAAAAATATTTGTTATAACTATTTTTATACTTTCCAATATAGTATACGCTGAAGATAATAAAATTTATGTTATAAGAAAACAAGAATTTCAGGAAGTTAATAGATGGTATGCAGGATATATAAAAAAAGCTATAGATAAAGCTTATGAAGATAAAGCAGATTTAATAATACTAGAACTGGATACTCCAGGAGGACTTTTATCTTCTGCATTGTCTATAAAAAATTATATTATAGAAAGCGATGTACCTGTTGTAGTTTATATTAATAAAAATGCCTTATCAGCAGGAGCTTTGATATCTTTGAGTGCCAAAGAAATTTATATGTCTGACGGAAGCGTAATAGGAGCAGCAACTCCAATATATGTAAACGGAAATGAACCTAAAAAAGCTAGTGAAAAAGAAGTGAGTGCAATGCGTGCCGCTATGAGAGCATCGGCTGAAGCAAATAATAAAAATGCAAGAGCAGCTGAAGCTATGGTTGATGAAACTATTGTTTTGAATAGAAAAAGCGATGGTATAGATTTGGACGATAAAACATTATTAACATTAAGTGCTGATGAAGCTGTAAAAATAAATATAGCTGATAAAAAAGCTAACTCCATAGAAGAAATAATAAAATTAAAAGGTTTAGATAAAAATTACACTATAGTTGATATAGAAGAAGAACAATACGATTCAGTATTAAAATTCTTACTAAATCCATTTATATTAAGCCTTTTAATATCTATAGGAATAGCAGGAATATACTTAGAAATAAAAACTCCCGGATTTGGTGTAGGAGGAGTAACTGCTATAGTAGCCTTCTCTGTATTCTTCTTTGCTCAATTCTTATCAGGAGATAGTAATTTATTAGCACCTGCAATATTTGTATTGGGAATAATACTTTTGGGAGTTGAAATATTTCTTATACCGGGATTTGGAGTTACTGGAATACTTGGAATAATAGGAATTGTTTCCAGTATATTTATATCCTTTGGTATTAATAATATAGCAGCTGCCACACTTGTTATCTTTATATCATTAATAGTTGATATAGTACTAATAATATTAATAGCTAGATTCTTTGTAAAATCAAAAGATTTAAAAAGAAATGTTATATTAGACAGTGATACATCAGGATATAATTCAAGCGTTTCTTATAATGATCTTCTAAATAAGGAAGGAATTGCTGATACTTTCTTCAGACCTTCTGGATATATTATTATAGATGATAAAAAATATGATGCTATAAGCGAAGGTGAATTTATAGATAAGGGCAGTAAATTAAAAGTTATATTAGTAGAAGGAAATAAAATAGTAGTAAAAAAACTTATTTAAACTATTAAAAATATGCTAGGAATTTATTTTGAAAAATTCTAAAAATAAATTCCTAGCATATAATAATCTTATATAATTTCATTAATACTATCCTTAAAAAATATTATTATATACAAAAATCAGTATATAATATTTTTTAAGCCATTGAACTAAAAGCTTTAACAGAAGATATATCTATTCTAAGCTGTAATACATATCTTTTTCCATCACGTCCTATAGCATAAGTGTATCTGCTTGATAATGGAGATATACTGCTTCCCTGCTGGCTTATTCTTTGAATGTTAGTTTGAGCTGCTTTTTGAGGAACAGCTTGAACAGGTGCTGTTTGTGTATTATTTATATTGCTGATTTTATTAACTGTCATACTAATAACTCCTTTATTTAGTACTATGTTAACATATTAACGGTAATATAAAAAAAAGCTTGATAACTTTATTATAATTTGTATAAAATTGTTAATTATGGCGTTTTTATATACTGTATGAACATCTGATTATATTATTACAAATTAACATTAGTATTTATCTTTAATCATCAAAAATATGTATAAAATGTATTATATAATGTTTTACATTTTATTTACAATTATGTATTTTGTGTAAAATTTATTTAAATAATATTTACAAAACTATAATATTGTGCTATACTTTAAATATAAGGAAAATGTCTTAACAATAAAATAATAAGGAGGAAATAAATGAAAAAATTAGGACTTATAACTTTAATATCTATGTTTATTATTAGTATTAATCTTTATTGTTTTGATTTGATAGAAGACACTTTTGATTTTATATTTGATGATTTGGCTAAGATAATTGGCATCATTGTTATAATAGGCGTTGCAGTATATTTTTTGAAAAAATACATGAATAAAGATAAAAATACTGATGATAAATGATAAGTAGATATGATTTACTTTAATTAACGGAGAAAATAGATAATGAAAAAATTAACAATCACAACTTTAATATCTACTTTTATTATACAAAGCAATCTTTATTGCTTTGATTTACTAGAAGATGCTTTTGACTTTATTGAAGATATAGCAAAACTTGTGGGAATAGTTTTGATGATTGTTGTAGTAATGTACTTCATAAAGAAATTCTTAAAAGATGAAAATACATCTGGAAGAATGAGAGATTATGATAATAACAGAAGAATGAAAAGAAGACGTCATGATGATGAAGATGATTATTATGATGACTACGAAGATGAAAGAGAATATAGAAACAGAAGAAGACGCAGAGAACTATATAATGAAAGAGATAATAGAAACGATATAAGTGAAAGAAGTAAAAGAAAAAATGCTATAGTTAATGATGATCAAGTATATGAATATGATATGAGAGATTATGAAAGACGTGAAAAAAAATTGCCTGGAAGTATTGACCCAAGAGAAAATGATCCCAGATATGAAAAGGTATATGAATTAAAACCAGAATATAGATTAAAGTCAGAAGTTAGAAAGAAAAAATAATTTATATTTTATAAGGGGGGAATATGAAAAACAATGTAATTACAAAATCAAAACCTGTTATAATTGCAGTATCAATTATAGCATTAATAGCTTTATTAGTAATAGCAAATAGATTTCTTGGAATACAGTATTATCTTTTTTACTTTCTTCATAATTTAGATGATGTTGCTGAGATTTTATTGAAGCTATCAATATCAATAGCAGTGATAGTTTTGGCAATAGCTTTTATAAAAAAGATGTATGATAAATTTGATGATAGAAAATATGATAATAAACAAGAAAGTTCATCTGATGATACTAATTTTATAGTGGCAAAAAAACATAGAAAAACTATTATTATAGCTGCTCTAGTTTTATTAGGATTATTATTTGTATCACTTATCGTATTTTCATCAAGATTTTATGGAATGTATTATATACTTCATAATTTAGAAGATATTTTTGAGGTATTATTTCAGCTTGCTATTGTTGTAATAGTAATAGCATTTTTAGCTGTTTTCTTCAAAAAAGTTTGGAATAAAATCTAATAATATATATACCTTCATGATAAAAGCGTAAACCATTTTATATTGTTATAAAGTGATTTACGCTTTTTTATTAATGATAAATATAATTAATTACTCATTTATTTCGTCATCATCATCTACAGTTTCATCAACGCTTACATTATTGCTCATAATATAATCCCTGTTTAAGAAGAATAATGACATAATAACTTTGAAATATATATCAAATATGTAAAGTACAATCATAGAAATAAAATAAGTTAATAATCCTTCCCTTGTATCTATAGAAGTAGAAAGGAATGTTATTGAATATACTCTTTGAAAGAAGAATATAAATGTAAGTATAAATAATACCTTAAAAAATTTAGGCTTAGCTAAGTAGAAAGAATATTTCAAAGCATTGATTCCCCAAGTATGTCTTAAAGCACAAACATTCTGAATAAATACAAATAATATTATTAATGCTACTCCGGGAACTATAAAGAATGAAAGACCTAAAAATACAAGTACAAAGTACATAAAAGAGGTTACTAATGCTGGGAATATAAAATTAAAACTTTTTAAAATAGCCCAAGTAGCCGTTTTCCTTCTTTTATAAACTAATCCTTCTACTAATAAAGATACTGCTATTACAGACAATGTATCTAAAAACCAAGAAAGGAATATATTTATATAAAAACCTATAGTTACATCATTTTGAAACCACTTAAGAATATCTTCCGCTGTTTTTACCTTTTCAGGATCAAACATTCTTACAGGAAAATATATACTTGTTAATATCAAAGGCAAAGAACATATTAATGCCAATATTAAAAAATTAGTAAAATTAGATATAAATAAAGAAAAAGATACAGTGAATAAATCTAAAGTTTCAAATTCTCTTTTTTCTAATTCCTTTCTCAATGATGTCATAAAATTCCTTCAAATACAGATTTGGTATTTATTGTAACCTATACCAATCAAAATTACAAATTTTTTTA
>NZ_JAWLQI010000111.1:0-4555 GCF_036997785.1 Brachyspira pulli | reverse complement strand
TTAATAGAAGAAGAACCAGAAACTCAGGCAGTAGAAGAAGAAAGTTCTTCAATATCTGAAACACCAGCAGAAGAAGTTGAATCATCAGAAGAAACTACAAGTGACGAAGAATCAGATAATTTAGAAAATGATAAACCTGAAGATAATTTAGATAAATATACATTAATTGCTTTAGAAGATGGTTCTAAAGTAAGAAAAACTTCTTATGCTAAAGATAATATAGATTTAGAAAATGCCGTATTTTCAGATGATCAAAACTATGTTGTTGAACATATATATACAGAAGAACAAGATGAACTTATCAAAGAAGTATACGAAAAAGATAGTTTAACAGAGGAAGAATTAGATTCTATAGATTTTGTTGAAGACTTTGATCTTAGTTCATGTTTTGGTGCTTCTCCTGTTTCAGAACCAGTACAAGAAACACAGCAAGAAAATATTGAAAATATAAATGAAGAAGAAATAGAAATACCAGATTTAGATGATGATAGTTTCATTTCATCAGATGATACTTCTTCTTTAATTTCAGATGATGATTTAGAATTACCAGAAATAGAAGATGAAGAAGTAAAAGAAGTAGAATTATTAAAAGAAGATAATGTAAAAGATGATGAAATAAATATACAATATAACAATAAAGATGTTATAGTACCAGATATAGACAATGTTGATTATATAGATGAATCAAATTATATAAATGAAATAGAAGATGATAATGATGTAATACAATTATCAGGAAATGAACTTGATTTAATAACAAAAGATTTTGAAATAAATGAGAATGCTTCTAGTGAATCAGATTCAGAACAACCATTATCAAAAGAAGTAACAGAACCAACAGAAAGTATAGAAGAAGAACCAACTTCAGAGCAAATAGAAGACCAACCAGAATCAATGGTTGAAGAAACATTAGAAGTTACTGAAGAACCTACACAATCAGAAGAACCAACAGAAAGTATAGAAGAAGAACCAACTTCAGAGCAAACAGAAGACCAACCAGAACCAATGGTTGAAGAAACATCAGAAGTTGTTGAAGAACCTGTAGAATCAGAAGAAACAACTGAACAAATAGAAAATGTAGAAGAACCATTATCAGAGCAGGTAGAAGATCAACCAGAATTAATTGTTGAAGAAACATCAGAAGTTACTGAAGAACCTACACAATCAGAAGAAGTAACTGAATCAACAGAAAATGTAGAAGAACCTGTAGAATCAAAAGAAACAACAGAACCAACAGAAAGTATAGAAGAACCAGTTTCAGAACAGATAGAAGCTCAGCCAGAACCAATTGTTGAAGAAACATCAGAAGTTATTGAGGAACCTGTAGAATCAGAAGAAACAACAGAACCAACAGAAAGTATAGAAGAAGAACCAACTTCAGAGCAAATAGAAGACCAACCAGAATCAATGGTTGAAGAAACATCAGAAGTTACTGAAGAACCAGTACAATCAGAAGAAACAACAGAACCAACAGAAACTATAGAAGAACCATTATCAGAGCAGGTAGAAGACCAACCAGAATCAATGGTTGAAGAAACATCAGAAGTTGTTGAAGAACCTGCACAATCAGAAGAAATAACTGAACAAATAGAAAATGTAGAAGAACCATTATCAGAACAGGCAGAAGAACAGCCAGAATCAATGGTTGATGAAACATCAGAAGTTACTGAAGAACCTGTAGAATCAGAAGAAACAACTGAACCAACAGAAAATGTAGAAGAACTAGTTTCAGAACAGATAGAAGACCAACCAGAACCAATAGTTGAAGAAACATCAGAAGTTATTGAGGAACCTGTAGAATCAGAAGAAACAACTGAACCAACAGAAAGTATAGAAGAACCAGTTTCAGAGCAGGTAGAAGACCAGCCAGAACCAATGGTTGAAGAAACATCAGAAGTTACTGAAGAACTTGTAGAATCAGAAGAAGTAACAGAACCAACAGAAAGTATAGAAGAATCAACTTCAGAACAGGTAGAAGACCAGCCAGAATCAATGGTTGAAGAAACATTAGAAGTTACTGAAGAACCTTTAGAATCAGAAGAAATAACTGAATCAACAGAAAATGTAGAAGAACCATTATCAGAACAGGTAGAAGACCAACCAGAATCAATGGTTGAGGAAATATCAGAAGTTACTGAAGAACTAGTACAATCAGAAGAACCAGCAGAAAGTATAGAAGAACCATTATCAGAACAGGTAGAAGACCAACCAGAATCAATGGTTGAAGAAACATCAGAAGTTGTTGAAGAACCTGTAGAACCAGAACCATTAACAGAAGAAATAATAGAACAATTGGAACCAATCCCAGTTCTAGTAACTGAAGAAGATAAATCAGAAGAAGTATCTGAACCAACAGAAGAAATTATAGAAGAAGCAGTTTCAGATCAGCTAGAGGAAGAACTAGAAACAATAGTTGAAGAGGCATTAGAAAATTCTCAAGAATATGCACAAACAGAAGAACAATCAGTATCAGAAGAAGTAACTTCAGAACAAGTAGAAAATACAGGAGAACCAGTAGCAGATGAAATGCTTGAAGAATTACCAAATATAGAAGATCAAGCAATATTAACAGAAGAAGTAATAGAACAATTAGAACCATTAATGGAAAAAATAGCTGAGGCAGAAAAATTAGAAGAATATGCATCAGAAGAAATAAATAAAGAGAAATTATCTTATGAAAATACTGATAATTCTCAAAGTATGGAAAAAATACAAGAACAAGCAGAAGAAGTTATTCTAACTATAGAAAAAATACAAGAAAAAGCTGAAAAGGCTATTCAGGCAATAGAAAGAATACAAGAAAAAGCTGAAGAGGCTATGCATGCTATAGAGGAAGCTCAGGAAGATATTATAGATGACTATAGAGAGAATAATTACACATTATCTGAAATTGTAGATGAGGCATTAGAAGAAATAGACGACGGCTACATAAATGAAAATGAAGAAGATATTATAGATGATTATAGAGAAAATAATTACACATTATCAGAAGTAGTAGATGAAGAATTAGAAGAAATAGACGACGGCTATATAAATGAAAATGAAGAAGATATTATAGATGATTATAGAGAAAATAATTATACATTATCAGAAGTAGTAGATGAAGAATTAGAAGAAATAGACGACGGCTATATAAATGAAAATGAAGAAGATATCATAGACGATTATAGAGAAAATAATTACACATTATCAGAAGTTGTTGATGAAGCACTAGAAGAAATAGTAGATAACCCTGAAAAGTCTATTATAAATATTATAGTTGAAGATGCTCCTTTACCAAGTGATTATATTAAAAAACTTTATGAGGAATATTTACACAATGTAGTAGAAGCTTCAAAAGAAGATAATTCTTATGATGATTATATAGAAAAATTCAAGAAGATGTACGAGGATTATATAAAATCCAAAGAGGAAAGCTTAAAAGAATTATCAAGTGACAGCGAAGAATCATCTTCATTGGAAGTATCTAATAATATAGATAATGATTATATATCTAAATTTAAAAAGATGTATGAAGATTATGTAGCATCTAAGAAAGAAAAAGAAGAGAGTGAAGTTCCTAATAATGAAAACGAAGATTATACAACTTCTCATATAGAAATAATAAAAAGTTTGGAAAATGCTCCTTCACCAAATGAATATATTAAGAAACTTTATGAAGAATATCTATACAATTTAGTAGAAGCTTCAAAAGAAGATAATTCTTATGATGATTATATAGAAAAATTCAAGAAGATGTACGAGGATTATATAAGATCCAAAGAGGAAAGCTTAAAAGAATTATCAAGTGACAGCGAAGAATCATCTTCATTGGAAGTATCTAATAATATAGATAATGATTATATATCCAAGTTTAAGGATATGTATGAAGATTATATAAGAGCAAAAAAAGAAAAAGAAGAAGAACCTTTAGATAATAAAGAATCAGTAGAAGAATCAACTACAACAGATGAAGCAGAACTAGAAGAAGAGATAATTATTAATAATGAAGAAGATTTGACAGAAGAAGACAAAGCTATGTACGAAGGCTATTTGGATAAAATAGACAGTTCATCAGAATCAGAATTATCTGAAGAAGAAAAAGAAATGTACAGTAGCTATTTGAATACCTCTTCAAGTGATGCTTCAGTAGAAGAACAAAATGAAGAATTATCTCATCAAGCGGAAGAAATAACTGAAGAACCAAAAGAAGAATCATCTGTAGTAGAAGAAAATATAGAAGAATCTGTACCAGAATCAACTGCAGAAGAAACAGTAGCAGATGAAGTAGTTCAAGAGGAAAAAGTAGAAGAACCAGAAGAAGAGATAATTATTAATAATGAAGAAGATTTGACAGAAGAAGACAAAGCTATGTATGAAGGCTATTTGGATAAAATAGACAGCTCATCAGAAGCAGAATTATCTGAAGAAGAAAAAGAGATGTACAATAGCTATTTGAATACCTCTTCAAGTGATACATCAGTAGAAGAACAAAATGAAGAAATATCTCATCAAGCAGAAGAAATAACTGAAGAACCAAAAGAAGAATCATCAGCAGTAGAAGGAAATACAGAAG
>NZ_JAWLQI010000110.1:0-4672 GCF_036997785.1 Brachyspira pulli | reverse complement strand
TACACCTATGTTATACTTCAAGAAATTAAGGAATACTTAATGCAATATGTCTGGCTCCTGTGCACTTTAAATTATGATACACCTATGTTATACTTTAAAAAACTAAGGAATACTTAATGCAATATGTCTGGCTCCTGTGCATTTATTACCAGATTATTGTGGTAATATTTTTTGTTGACAAATGTATTGACTACTTTATACTTGCCCGAAAAATATTAAAGTAGGATACTTATGAAGCAATTTGTTGAAAAATTTTTAATGGATACCGTAGTAAGATTATCGCATAATAAGTATATTAGTGCAATAAAAGAGGGTGTAATATCAGTAATTGGTATTACAATAGTAGGAAGTTTCTTCCTTCTTATAGCTTATCCTCCAGTTCCAAATTCTTGGTTTGAAACTGTTGGTATTTTTAAATGGATAGCAGCAAATAGAGACATAATATTGATGCCTTTTCAGGCTACTATGAGTATTATATCTATATTTGTTATTATAGGAACAGCTTATCATTTATCAAGAAATTTAGAATTACCAACCATACCAATTATATTAATTTCTTTGATAGCATTCTTTATGACTTTAGACTGGACTAAAGCATTTGAATCAGTATCATTTTCTACTGTTGTAGTTACAAATGAAAATCAAACAGCTTTAATGGAGCTTTTGAAATTAGATTCATTACCTAATATAGGCGATACATTAAGCATTACTTCAAACCCATTAAGTTCTTTAGGTATGATAATTCCTATGGATAATATGGGAAGTAAAGGAATGTTTGTAGGATTTTTATGTGTTATAGTGGTATGTCTTGTATTTAATTTCTTCAAAAAGAAAAATTTAACTATAAAAATGCCGGACGGAGTTCCAGAAGGTGTAATAAGGTCTTTTGAAGCTTTAATTCCTTTATTGGTTATAGTATCATTGTTTGAATTATTACATTTAATACCAGCTTTATTCCCAAATCAATTTCCTTCAGGAATAATAGATTTACATGTAATATTGCAAAAATTATTCTTCTGGCTTCCTATTATAATAAATAGCTTACCAGGTGCTTTAATAATGGTATTTTTTATATGTTTATTATGGAGTTTGGGTATTCATGGAAGCTCTATAGTAGAAGCATTTACTATGCCTATATTATTACAGCTTTTTGAAGCTAATGCACAGGCATATATAAATGGTGAAACTATACCTTATATATTAACAAATCAATTCTATTATGCATTTGTTTGGATAGGCGGGGGCGGCGGTACTTTAGGTCTTGTTATATTAATGGCTTTTGTAGCACGTTCAAAATACATGAAAGTTTTAGGAAAATCATCTTTAGCACCTTGTTTATTTAATATTAATGAGCCTATAGTATTTGGAACACCTATAGTATTAAACCCTTATTTGATTGTTCCATATATTGCAGGTCCTATGGTATGTGTAATAACTTCATATATCGCTACAAAACTTGGACTTGTGGCACAAACTGTTGCCGTTGTTCCTTGGACATTCCCAGCACCTTTATATGCTTATTTTGCAACAGGCGGGGATTGGAAATCAATAATATTAGTTTTAATTAATTTGGCAATTTTAACTGCTATATATTTTCCATTTTTAATAGCTTATGATAAAAAACTTTTATTAGAAGAAACAGAGGAAAATGGAGAAAATAGCGAAACTAAATAAAATAAAAGGGGATTTATATGGGTAAAAGAATTTTTGAATTAAGTTTAGAAGATGTATTAAATATGAATGCTTCTTCACTAAAAGAAATTATTAAAAAATCTGAAGGAAGATCTGTTATGTCTGAGGTATGCTGCGGTCATCAGCCTTTAATAGATTCTGTTAGTAATGCTGAAGCTGCTGCTGCTTTTGGGGCGGATTTAATAACTTTAAATTTATTTGATATGAATAAGCCTTTTGTTTGGGGACTATATAAAGAAAATCCTGATTCTTCAGAACAAACTTGGCTGTCTGCTAGATTAAAAGGTTTAGTTAATGAAATGAATAAAGACAATGATAATGTTGTTAGAGATTTAAAAAAAGTTACAGGAAGATTAATAGGCGTAAATTTAGAGCCAGTACCAGAAGACAGTAATTATAATCCTGGTTTCAGAGCTTCAAAAGAAAACTATGAAAAACTTCTTAAATATGGTTTTGATTATGTTGTTCTTACTGGAAACCCAAATACAGGCGTTACTATAGAAAACATAGCAAAAGCTGCTAAAGAATTAAAAAGTGTTTGCGGTGATAAAATTCTTATTATTGCTGGAAAAATGCATGGTGCAGGCGGCGATAATGTATATTCTATGGAAGAACTTGATAATATGGTTAAAGCTGGTGCTGATGTTGTTATGGTTGGTGCTCCTTCAACACTTCCGGGATATACTGTTGATTTTGTTCATGAGCAAATAAAAAGAATACATAGTTTCGGAGCTTTAGCAAAAACAGCTATAGGAACTTCTCAGGAAGGTGCAGATGTTAACACTATAAGAGAAATGACTTTATGGTCAAAAATGGCAGGTGCCGATATTGTACATATTGGTGATGCTGCTTATTCTGGTATGGCATTGCCTGAAAATATCATGGCTATGTCTATTGCCCTTAGAGGTATAAGACATACTTATAGAAGAATGGCTTATAGAAAATAAGAAAATAATTCATTATAGTTTTTTATATAATTTAAATAGTTGAAGCTGTATAAATATTATTTTATATGGCTTCAATTGTTTTAAAGTTATATTTATGATTTATATATTTGTTTTTTATTATTAATATATTACATAAACAATTATATTTTTCTAATTTCTATAATTTTATATAAATGTTATTTACTTTTTTGATGCATACGCTCTGTGTACTTCGTCAAAGTAGTAAAAAATGCACATACCATAGCTTAATATTTCAAGAATATGTATCAAACGTAGTTTAATACGTATTCTTAGTTTAAAAATTCAGTCTTTTTGGTTCTTTTGGTCACAAAAAGAACTGGGGGTTCGGGGGCTAGTCCCCGAAAATAATAACGATATAAAAACTAATTTTGACAAACTTAAAAATTTTTAGTATATATTGAAATTTTTAACTTTGTCAACTGATACACTTTATATAAATGTTATCAACTTTTTTGCCGCACAAAAAAGTTGCTGCCTACGGCACGCAGAGCGAAAAACGCAATTGCTAGAACTTTATATTTTAAGAATATATATTAAAGATGGTGTAATACCTTAGTTTTAGGTTGCACCTAAAGGTGGACTTCGTCAAATGCAGTTGTTCGTGAAGCGTATCCGAGCCTGTTAAGGATATAGCTTTTTGCTGAAGGTGGGCTGTGCCTTATACTAATACTTACAGTACTTCCTTCAGTCGTAAAAGAACTGTGGTGCTGTGTAAGCACATAGAGCTGCACGCTGTGTGCTTCACAGTGGTGAAATCCATACAAATATTTTAAATTAAAAAAATTATTTTTGATAAAATATAGTTGTTTAGGTATATATTCTAATTTATAATAATTCGATATGAGAAATTATGATACATAAAAAAAGTAATAATATAGACGTTAAAAAAATTAATAAGAATATTTTATATAAGTATATTTTAAAAAACGGAAAAGTTTCTAAACATGATATATCAATAGATTTAAATATGAGTATGCCTACTATACTTCAAAATATAAAAGAACTTTTTGATGATGATTTGATAAAAGAAGTTGGAGAGTTTGAATCAAGCGGAGGAAGGAAGGCAAAGGCTATATCTATAAATGAGAATGCTAAATATTCTTTAGGAATAGATATTACTAATAATCATATAAGTTTAGTTTTAGTTAATTTACTTGGAAATATTGTTAATAATGTAAGATTAAAAAAACGTTTTAGTTTTTCAGAAAAATATTTATTATGGTTTAAAGATTCTATTAATGAATTTATAAATGATTTTGACTTTGAAAAAATTTTAGGTGCCGGAGTATCCATACCCGGAATAATAGATAAATCAGGACAATATATTACATCTTCTTATGTTCTTGGAATCAATAATATAGAATGTTCTTCTTTCAGTAATTTTATACCATTTAATTCTATATTTATAAATGATGCCAATGCTGCTGGTTTTGCTGAAGCGAAATATATTGATAATAATGCAGTTTATTTATCTTTAAGCGACAGTGTCGGAGGAGCAATAATTCTATCAGATAATATTTATATGGGTGATAATGTTAGGGCAGGGGAGTTTGGTCATGTTACAATAGTTCCAAATGGAAAAAAATGTTATTGCGGAAAAATAGGCTGTTTTGATTCTTATTGCAATGCTTCTTTGCTTTCAGATTTAACAGACGGTAAATTGAATTTATTTTTTGAAAGATTAGATAATGGTGAATTTTTAGATGTATGGAAAAATTATTTAAATTATTTATCTATAATGGTAAATAATTTAAGAATGTCATTCGATTGCGATATTATTATAGGCGGATATGTGGGAAGTTATTTTCAAAAATACATTGATGATTTAAAAAAATTAGTTTCAAAGTTAAATACATTTGAAAATAGTGCTGATTATATAAAGGTATGCAGGCATAATTTTGAGGCATCGGCCATTGGAGCTTCTTTAAAGCATATTTATGATTTTATAGATGGAATATAATAATTTTTTGGTATATACCTAAACAAATATATTTTGTCAATTTTCAAACAGA
>NZ_JAWLQI010000109.1:0-4994 GCF_036997785.1 Brachyspira pulli | reverse complement strand
AAATTTTTAAGTTTGTCAATTTTTTTGTTCTTTTTCCACCGCACGCCATACCTACACCTACGGTGGACTTCGTCAGGTACTCACTTCGGTCGCAGGCGGAAAGCGTCAAAGAAGTGAGGTTGCGTAAGAACGCAGAGCTGTTGGCAAAGCCCCAGATATAAATACAAAAATATAAATTTATTTTTTACAAAATATAGTTGTTTAGATATATATGTAAAACAATCATATATACAAATTATTTCTTTTAAAGTTTGATTAATAGTGATATCTAAACATTGCTATAAATATTTTTCAACATTATATACAAATATTATTATACTTACATTAATTATAATTACTATCATTAATAAAATATTTTATATAAATTCCAAAAAATAATAGATAACTATTTATATAATTGACTATTAAATATTATTATTATATAATGAAAAAGTATTATTCAATAGATTAGTATATTAATCGAATAGTAATTATGGAGAAATTTATGAATAAGAAATTAGTAGATAAAATAGTATGGTATATGCCATTTAAAAATTTAAGGAATGATATAAGAAATTTTCTATTGTCTTTAGAAACAAATATAAGACTCCCAATATTAATGACTGAAGACGAAAGAGAATTATTTGTTAAATCAATCTCTGAAAGTAAAGAATATTTAGAATTTGGCTCTGGAGGAAGTACATTCATAGCATTAAAAACAACAAAAGCAAATATAACTTCTGTAGAAAGCGATATTGATTGGATAAATCATATGAGAGATAATAAAACTATATTTGAGGAAGAACAATTTTGCAGACTTAAATTTGTTCATATTGATGTAGGAGAAATATCTGCTATGGGAATGCCTAAAGATAAATCTAAAATAGAAAATTATCCAAAATATTCTGAAGAAATATTTGAAATACTTGATCAAAATAAAATAGATAAAATAGATACAGTTTTGATAGACGGAAGATTTAGAGTTGCTTGTGCATTAAATACTATACTTAATTGTAATAAAAATACAAAAATTATAATACATGATTTTTTTAATAGAGAAGAATATCATGTTGTATTAAATTATTTAGATACTGTTGAAAAAGCAAATACTTTGGGTGTATTTAAAATAAAAGAAAATATAAATAAAGATGAAATTAATAAACTTATAGAACAATATAAATATAATCCACAATAATTTATAAAATTAAAGATATTGATCTGTTTATATTTTATAGTAACATATTTATATATATCAAACTATATCTAAAGGCATTTTTTTATCAGGTTTTGGAAATACTCTATTTAAAAATTCCATATCTTCATCATCAAGTTTAATATCTTGAGATTTTATATTATCTAAAACATGTTTTTTATTAGAACTTTTAGGAATTGGTATTCTATTGTCATTTAAATTCATTATAAAAGCTAATGCAACCTGTGCAGCAGTAATATGATGTTTTTCAGCTATTTGAAGAACTATCTCACTCCTAAAAATATTCTTACATAATTCTCCAGCCCTTCCTAAAGGAGAATAAGTCATTAAAGATATATTTCTTTCATTAAGATAAGGCACTAAATCAAAATCAATACCTCTTGAACCTAAATGATACAATACTTGATTAAGAACACATTTATCTCCATCTTTTACAGATTCAAGCTCTTTCATATCATCTATATCAAAATTAGAAACACCCCAATCTTTTATAAGTCCTTCCTTTTTTGCTTCTTCCATACATTCTACTGTTTCGCTTAAAGGTATTCTTCCTCTCCAATGAAGCAAATACATATCTAAATATTCTAATTCTAAACGTTTTAATGATGCTTTTAAACTTTTAAATAAACTGCTTTTACCGGCATTATGAGGATATACTTTGGATATAATAAAAAGTTCTTCTCTTTTTATATTTGCTTTTTTTAAAGCTTCGCCAATTAATAATTCAGCTCCGCCATTTCCATATATTTCTGCTGTATCAATTAATCTTACACCATTTTCTAAAGCATAAATTATTGCATCAGTTTCTTTTTTTCTTTTTCTTTCTTCTTCACCAATACACCAAGTACCTATTCCAAATTTAGGTATCATATTTGAAGATTTTAATTGATGATCCATAGTAAGTCCTCTATAACAATTTAATAATAATTTATATTTTATTCTTTGCTTATATATAAAGTTCTTGATGGGAAAGCAAAACCTACACCCAATTTATTAAACTCGTCTACAATTTTATAGTTAACTTCTTCAACTACTTTAACAAATCCAGCATAATCTGGTATTGTTACATGATATATTACCTCAAAATTAAGAGAAGAATCCGCAAATTCCAAAAATCTTGCACTATAAAACTCTGTATTATTAGTACTTTCTATAATTGATTTAACTAGATCCGGTATAACTTTTAATTTTTCTAAAGGAGTTGAATATTCTACACCTATTAACATGTATTTTCTTCTTTTCTCTAATATTCTATAGTTTTGTATCCTAGATGCTAATAAATTAGTGTTTGATATTAAAAGCTGTTCTCCACTGTTTCTTTTTATTCTTGTAGATTTTATTCCTATATATTCTACAGTACCAGCATCCTGATCTATTTGTATAAAATCTCCTTTTAAAAAGGGCTTATCAAAAACTATAACAAAATAGTTAAACAAATCTGCTATTATACTTTGAGCTGCAAATGCTACCGCAACACCGCCTATACCAAGACCAGTAATAAAAGTATTTACATTTACTCCCAAATTTGATAATATAGTTAAGAAACTTATTACCCATGCAATTGATTTTATTATAGTAATAATACCATCTGATATAACAACATCTTTTTTCTTAGATAAATAATTATCGCTGAAATTAGTTATTAAATCGCATATAAACATTGTTGCAAATATTATAATAAATACCGCAACTATTTTTCCCAAATATCCGCTCCATTCTTTTGGTAAAGTAAGACCTATTCTTCCTATAGCTAAAGATACTATCAATATTAATGGTCTAGTTCTTTTTTTTATACTTTTTATCAAAGAAAGTACAAATGAATTTTGGAATTTAACATTCAATCTTAATAAAAGTTTCAATAAAAATGTTAAACCCAAATTCATTGATATTATACATATAATAAATATACCTATTGATACTATATACTGTAATAAACTGTTATGCCAAATAATCGTTTCTTTCAAATAATCCATAATCGCCCCTAGTTATTATACACTAAAATAAGTGTTAAAAATATGTAAAAGTTATTATATAATAATAATATTTTTTTTCAAACTATATTTAATAAAATAAAAACACATTTTAATATTAAACAAATATTTTTTATTATTATAAAATTATAAGTATTTGACAAAATAATATTATAGTATATAATACTCAATAATTAAGCTCGGGTGGTGGAATAGGTAGACACAACAGCTTGAGGTGCTGTCGGGTAACACCGTGCTGGTTCAAGTCCAGTCTCGAGCAAATCTTTTTACTTATCAATTTCTTTATTATCATTCAAATTATCATCAGTTTTTTCAATTTTATTTACTATAACCTTATCTATTCTAGCTCCGTCCATATCTACTATTTCTAAATTTAAATTTTTCCATTCTAAGGCTTCACCTTCTGTAGGTACATGCTGAAGCAACTCTAATATTAATCCGCTTATAGTATTGCAGTTATTAGAAACATTTTCATCTTCTATTTCAAAATATTCTAAGAAATCATATATAGGACATTTTCCGTCTACAAACCAGCCGCCATTTTTTCTTTTTCTAATATCTTTACTGTCTTTTCCATCTGCTGTAGAACCAACCAAAGCATCAAATATATCACTTTGTGTAATCATTCCATCTATATTTCCAAACTCATCTGATACAAGTCCAATTTTTGTATTATTTTTTTTCATTTCTTCAAGCACTAAATATACTTCCATATTATTATGGTAGTAATGAGCTTTTTTTACATACTTTTCTATTTTAGATTTAGAACTATTTAATTTATCAAATATATCAGTTACCCTTACAACTCCGACAATATTATCCAAATTATTATCAACTACAGGATAAGCAGAAAAAGAATTCTTTGATACAATTTTTTTTATCTCATCATTACTCATATTAACATCTAAAAATACTATATCATTTCTATGAGTCATTATAGATTCTATTTTTCTGTCACCCAAAAAGAAAGCTCTCTCTATAATATCCTGCTCTATATCTTTAACTTCTCCGTCCTGTCTGCCCTCTTCTATCATAGATTTTATTTCTTCTTCAGTTACAGGACTTTTATCATCTTTTATGCCTAAAATTCTTGAAACTAATAATGCACTCTTTGAAAGCACCCAAACAAAAGGGCCTCCTATTTTTGAAAGC
The DNA here is from genome assembly GCF_036997785.1 of Brachyspira pulli. NCBI lineage: Bacteria > Pseudomonadati > Spirochaetota > Spirochaetia > Brachyspirales > Brachyspiraceae > Brachyspira > Brachyspira pulli. The sequence goes on along the minus strand of NZ_JAWLQI010000109.1, from coordinate 659 downwards.
AATGTCATAGGGCCTGCAACAGTTTTTGCTATTTTTTCCGGCATTACCATTCCTATTCTTTTAGGAACAAGCTCTCCAAATATTAATGTCAAATAAGTAACCAATGCTACAACTAATATTTGTGCTGCCATAGCTGAATAAGTTTCCGGTATATTTAATTTTATTAATAAATTAGATAATTCTTTTGCAACTGTATCACCTGAATAAATACCAGTTAATATACCAATTAAAGTTATACCAATTTGTATTGTAGATAAAAATTTATCAGGATTATCAGCAAGAGTTAATGCTATCTTTGCCCCTTTGCTTCCTTCTTTACTGTCTTTCATTAATGAAGATTTTCTAGCAGAAATTACTGCAATTTCAGACATGGCAAATATGCCATTAAAAAGTATTAACACTATTATTATAATAATATCCATTTTTATTTTTCCTTAAATATAAAATTATTTTATGATTTAAAAATAAAAAAATTTATAACTTTAAAATAATAAAAAGGAAATTATTTAATGTATATTTCTTATTAAGAGAATAAAATAAGATATGTATTAAATTACAAATTGTACTGAAAGTATTATCCTTAAATAATCAATTATATTTTGTAGGAAATATTATAATATAAATTATATAAAACTTCAATAGTATATAAAATTTATTTA
>NZ_JAWLQI010000108.1:0-5026 GCF_036997785.1 Brachyspira pulli | reverse complement strand
GAAAATTGACAAAATATAGTTGTTTAGGTATATACTGATTAATTGATTTTTATAAATCATCAAAATGAAATACCAAAAAAATTTTATTAAATAAGTATTTATAAATAAAAGGCCTAAGTTTTAAACTTAAGCCTTTTTGTTATTAATGTATTAATTTAATAATTTCTTATAATCAAACGTTTATAAGTTTTATTCCATAATTTTTTGATAATTCTTCATATTTTGCATCGCATATTTTATTGTCGCCTATAGCACTGCTGCAGTTCATCATTATATTTATAGTTTCTGTTACTTTTCTGTCATTATCATAAATTTCACAGAATTGTTTTACACTTTCATAAACACAATAATCTTTTGCCTCCCCGCATATATATATTTTATCAGCATTAGTTATATCAGAAGTCCAAGAAATATCATATTTTTGAGTGTACTCTGTAGGAACTTCCGGTCTTATAACTCCGTACATTTCACTGAAAGAATCCTGTCCTTTTAATATTTTATTTATATGCAGATTCCTTGCTGCTTCAAAAAATAATAACATATTAGCAAGCTGTTTATCTATAAGCCAGCCGTCAGTGCCGTATATACAGTGATAAGGCCATATCATTAAATTAGCTGAACCTCTTTCCTTCAATGCCTGAACATAGTTAATTTGTATTTCATCATCATAAGTAGGTACTACTTCATCATTTTCTATTTTTTCTAATGTTATTTCTGTGAATGGAGCTACTGGTTTTCCATTATAATCTTCCCACATGATAGGGTGGAATATAGAATCATATCTATGTGTGTCTAATGTTACATAAATACTTGATAGTTTTTCCATATTATCATATATAAATCTTATTATTTTTTTGATGTCTTCTGCAGCATTTTTTACAGGTAAAGCCCCTTTTTCCATATCTATAAAATCCCTTTGAGGGTCTACTATTAGCAGATTAATACTTTCATCATGCAATTCTTTTATAACGTCTTTTCTGTATTTGTCTGCTAGCTTATAGATATCCTGCTGATTTATTGGATTTGTTTCTTTACCAACATAATCTTCATTTACTATTTGTTCATAAGGTATTTTTACTGACATAATTAAATCCCCTTATTATTTAATTTGTTATTGATAGTATAATTAAATGATTTTATTTTGTCAATTTATTATTTTCTGATGTTTTCATTTTTTAACTTATATATATTTTTGTAAAATATTATAAAATAAAAAAAGGAGCTATAATAATATATTAAAGCCCCTTTGTATTTAATTATAAATTGTAATTAATATTCAAATTTCTGATTTAATAATTGTCCGTTTCTATCTATATAAAGTCTCATCATATTGTTTAATTTTACTTCATATATTCCTATATTTTCCATTTCTATATCTATTATTTTTGCATCCGGATACATTTGATTTGCTGTATTAAAAACTGATTTAGGAACTTTGAAAGGAGTATAGAAGTCATAATTTTGATTATTATTATAGCTTTGATTAGTTTGAGTATTATAATTATTGTAATTATTATCTGTAGTATCAGCTTTTTGGCTTAATTCTTCAGCTGCTTTAATTAAAGCTTCAGCCGCAGCCTGATAAGGATTTTCTGATGCATTTGTTTGAGCATAATCATTATTATTTTGATATTCTTGATAATAGCTGTCTTGATATGCGTTATTGTTATCATATCCTTGATAGTAGCTGTTATCTTGGTATGCATTATTATTATCATATCCTTGATAGTAGCTGTTATCTTGGTATGTATTATTGTTATCATATCCTTGATAGTAGTTGTTATCTTGATATGCATTATTGTTATCATATCCTTGATAGTAGCTGTTATCTTGGTATGCATTATTATTATCATATCCTTGATAATAGTCATTTTGATATGCATTATTATTTTGGTAATTAGGGCTATAGTAAGGACTATTTGGATTTTTAGATTCTCTTTCTAGCATTTTCATCAATTCTTCATAAGGGTTTGATGTACCATAATAATTTTGTGATGCATTATTATAAGTTTCTGAAGCTGTATTCATAGCATTCATAGTTTGCTGATATGGATTATAATAATTCATTTGATTATAATTATTATATTGTTTAGAAAATACTGGGCTGTAATATATGCTGCTTGGATTACTAGCTTCCCTTGCAAGAACTTTCATAAACTCATCATAATAATTGTAATAAGTGCCATAGCTGTTTTCTGAGGCATAATTATTTTGAGTATTATAGCTATTTTGATCATAATACTGTGCAAATAACATAGTGCCGGATATTGCTAAAATAGGTATTGCTTTTAAAATTGATTTTTTCATAAACATATCCTTTTAGTGTAAATATAGTGTAAATTAATTAATAACTATATTTACATTATAGTATATTTGTTTTTCAAAGTCAATTTTTTTTACATAAATTTTTAAATAAATTTACATTTTTATTAATATTTAAATAATAAAAAAATAAAGGCCTCATAAAATATATGAAGCCTTTAATTTTTTTATAATGAATTATTAATTATTATTCTTCATTTTCCTCAAATTCATCTTGCAAATCTATGAATACAGTATAAAGAGCACATATTTCATTATTTTCATCATAAGCGAAATAACAAGGATAATATCCGTCGCCATAACCGCTTGTAAATAATACTATATTTAAATCGCTTTCTGGTATATTCCAATTAAGCCAATCACCATATTCGGATTGATATTTAGGGTATTTTTCAGCATTTTCTTCAAGCAGATCAGAGAATAAATCATCATATCTATTGTCAAAATCTTCATTATCTTTTTCTAATTCTTTCTCATAATCTAAATATTTTTTTGCAGTTTCTTCATCACATACGCAGCCCATACCGGCATCTACTGGATAACCGAAAAACTCTCCTTCTTCTACTTCAGATAAATCTTCTTCACCTGTTACAGCAAGTTCATAACTTTTAGGTTCTTTATCAGAGAAAGAAACTTTTGTTATAGCTATTCTTTCTTCTTCCTCTATAACAAGAAGTGAAACTTTATATTTATTAGGCTTTACAGTTTGAATAAAAGGTTTAACATCATCATAAAGATAAGCCAAAGGATCGCAAGCTATTATTTTTCCGCTAGGGAGATTAACTTCACCAACTTCAAGTATATCTAGTTTTGTACCGTTGAATTCTTTATTTTTGAAAGCACTTTCCAAATCAAAACTAGGTGTTAATAAATGTTTTACTTTATCAAATTGTTCTTTAAAATCTTTAGGCATATATGTAACCTCCGTTTATTTTTGAAAATGGTATTATATATAATAATATTGTCAAGATATAATGATTAATTTTTTGATGTTTTCAAATTTAGAATTTTTTAATTGTCTGTAATCATGAATTTCAAAATTCTTTATCATAAAATATAACCTAATTGTAATATTCTATAATATATTTTTATTATTTCAAATATTTAATTCTTTATTGTTCATAATATTATTTCCTAAAGACTAAACAGTATATTTTATAGTAAAAAATAATTTGTTTTTTTGCAACTTTTTTAACGAAAAAAGTTGATAAAAACAAAGTCATAAATTATCGATATGCTTTTTAATATTATTTTAATTCTGCACAAGTTGTTGAGATATCATAAGCTCCGTCTATTTTTGTGTAATCATATTCTTTTATAAAGAAATATACATTTATAGGATAATTGTCTTTTATGGCAATATTGCTAAGCTGATTTAAAACGAATGAATTATGACTAGCCATAAATATTTGCACGCCTTCTTTTGAAATATCAACTAAAAACCTCATAAGCTCACGAACCATTTTAGGATGCAGACTATTTTCAGGTTCATCAATAAATAAAATGCTTTTCTTTGTTAAATTTCCTGTATTATGAAGTACTTCAAATATTCCTAATTTTTTTATTCCTTCAGCAGTTATATTGATGTTATAAATATTTCCGTCATTTTTATGATAATTAACCGCATTAGTATTTTCATCTATTTGTATATTGCCGTTATAGAAATCATATTTATTTTTGAAAACGCTTAGTAATTCTTTTTCATCAATGTTTTTTCTTGCAATTATTTCATAAATTATATCAGTATATGAATCATCGAATCCGCTTTCTATATTTTGATTTTTAAGATAAATAACAGCATTCATAATAGATAAAATTTCTTTAGCTGGTATGAATAAAGGCTTATAGTCATAATTATAATTATTAATATTATCATCAGAAGTTATAATTTCATTTTTACTATTTGAGATAGAAGCATTAAAATGAATAGAATTTTCATCATACAAATAAAGTTTTTTTAGTTTATCTGTTGATTTATTACTAGATCCAAATTTAAAATTACTAAATGTATATATATTGTTAATATACTGAAAAATATTGCATACTCTAATATTTGTATTTATGAGATTTTTTAATTCATAGCTTATACAATATAATAATTTTAATATTGTAGTTTTTCCGGTATCATTTTCACCTACAAATAAATTGATATTAGCAAAATTATCAAACTTAGCATTTTTTAATTGTCTGTAATCATGAATTTCAAAATTCTTTATCATAAAATACAACCTAATTATAATATAACGATATTCTATAATATATTTTTATTATTTCAAATATTTAATTTTTATTGTTCATAATTATTTCCTAAACATTAAATGGTATATAGTAAAAATTGCAACTTTAGTGAAGTCTTTATAACGTATGCAAAAAAAGTTAATGGTACATCTAAATATATGAATTTATAAAATGTCATTGTTTCATTATATATACCTAAACAACTATATTTATCAATTTTGAGTTATTTACGAATGTAATTTTTATTTATTAATAGCATAAAATATTATTAAGTTTTCTTTAAAATATAAAATAAAAACTACATTTTGACTAAAAATGCAGTCTTTTTGGTTCTTTTGGTCACAAAAAGAACTGTGGGTGTGGGGGCTAGTCCCCACAAATAACTTAATGTTAAAATTGTATTTTTGACAAACTCTAAAATTTTCAGTATATACTGAAAATTTTTAAGTTTGTCATTTTTTTTAAT
>NZ_JAWLQI010000107.1:0-5283 GCF_036997785.1 Brachyspira pulli | reverse complement strand
ATTTATTAACTTTAAAATATATTTAACGCACGATAAATTAAATTTATTATATAAATAAAATTTGGATTATAAATAAATTAATGTTTTTAATTTTATTCACCGTGCGGAGAACAGATGATAAATTTAAAAAAATAAAACTAATTCTATTTTTGTATTGACAATTTTTTTATATTATGCTATATTCGCAAAAATTAAAATTTATATCATTATAAGGAGGCGGTGCTATGCTAAACAAAAACTTCTATTCTCGCTCACTACTCAGCTTCAAAAGAATCGTCTACCTGATATGTCACTTCAATTAATATATTTTCTATAATTAAATTCATACATTAAAAATTATAAAACCGTTTTTGGTTTTTTTGATTTGTTATTTTAGCTTTTCTAAATAACAGTATTAATATTTTATTTAAGAATAAATTTATTATCAAAAATAATAAAAAATCGTTTGGAAAAATATTATTATTATTGGGGTTGATATCATGAAAAAAATACTAGAAAACAAAAACAAATTAATTTTTTCAGCATTAAATAATACTGATAAAGTACTAGAAGTATTTAATTCATCATTAGAAGGCATATCAGAAAAAGAAGCAGATAAAAGATTAAAAGAATACGGATTAAATAAAATACCTCATAAAAATAAAAAAACTATTTTTAAAAGAATAGCTGAAGGTTTCATCAATCCATTTACTTTGATATTATTTGCCTTGGCTATTATATCCATTTTTACAGATATATTAATACCATTTTTCAAGAATGAAGAAATTTCTTTTTTGACAGTAATAATCATTTCTACAATGATAACAGTATCAGGATTAATAAGATTCATTCAGGAATATAAATCAGATAATGCATCAGAAAAACTTCTTAACATGATAAAATCTTCAAGCATAGTTTTGAGAGAAAATATCAAAAAAGAAATAAACAGTGAAAATCTAACAGTAGGAGATATAGTTTTTATCAATGCCGGTAATATAATACCTGCTGATATAAGAATAATAGAATCAAATAACTTGACAGTTTCTCAATCTGTATTAACAGGAGAAAGCGAGCCTTTAGAAAGAAATCATTCTGTATGTAATGAGGAATTAGAATCAGTAACAGATTATTCAAATATTGTTTTTATGGGTTCTAATGTAATAAGCGGAGATGCTAAAGGTATAGTAATAAATATTGGAAAAGATGCATTTTTAGGCGATATCGCAAATGAGCTTTCAAATATAAATGAAATAGATACAAGCTTCACTAAAGGAATAAATTCCGTATCTTGGCTATTAATAAGATTTATGTCTATAATGACTCCTGTTGTATTTTTTATTAATGGATTTACAAAAGGAAATTGGATAGAAGCCTTATTATTTGCTATATCAATCGCAGTTGGTTTGACACCAGAAATGCTCCCTATGATTGTAAGTGCATGCTTAGCAAAAGGTGCAGTATCTATGTCAAAACAAAAAACTATAATAAAAAATCTTAACTCTATACAAAGTTTTGGTGCTATGAATATATTATGTACTGATAAAACAGGCACTTTAACAATGGATAAAATTTCATTGAAGCATTATTTTGATGTTAATGAAAATGAAAATAAAAATGTTTTGGATTTGGCTTATTTAAATAGCTATTTTCAAAATGGTTATAGAAATGTTTTGGATAATGCTATTATTGAATATATAGAACATAATGAAAAAAACTTTAATAATAAAGAATTAGAAAATTACACAAAAATAAATGAAATTCCTTTTGATTTTATAAGAAGAAGATTAAGCATATTATTAAAAGAAAATGATAATATAAAGATGATAACTAAAGGAGCTTTTGAAGAAATGATTTCAATTTGCTCTTATGTTTATGATGATGAAAAAATATCAAAAATAACAGAATTACAAAAACAAGAATTAAATAAAAAAATTAACTTTTTAAATGATAAAGGAATGAGAGTAATAGCATTAGCTGTAAAAGATATAGAAATAAATAATGAAAATCAATTACAAGATTTAGAAGAAATTAAAAAGTTAGAAAATGAAATGGTATTAGTAGGATATTTAGCATTCTTGGATCCTCCAAAAGAATCATCTTACGAGGCTATAAAAAAATTAAATGAATATGGTGTTGATGTAAAAATACTTACTGGAGATAATGAAAAAACAACTATTAATGTATGCAATAAATTAGGAATAAATATAAACGGCATTTTGCTTGGAAATGAAATTGATAAATTAAATGATAATGAATTAAAAATAAAAGCAAAAAAAGCTAATATATTTGCTAAACTTTATCCTCATCAAAAATCAAGAATAGTATCCGTATTAAAAGATGATGATAATACAGTCGGCTTTATGGGCGATGGTATTAATGATGTGCTTGCTATGAAAATGGCTGATATATCCATTTCAGTTGACAGTGCTTTTGATATAGCTAAAGAAGCTGCTGATATAATATTATTAGAGAAGGATTTAACCGTATTAGAAAAAGGCATAATAGAAGGAAGAAAAACTTATGCCAATATGATAAAGTATATAAAAATAACTGCTTCATCAAATTTTGGAAATATGTTTTCTGTATTAATGGCTTCTATACTATTGCCATTCATACCAATGCAAAGTGTGCATTTGATCATACTAAATTTAATATATGATTTAAGCTGTACTTCAATACCTTGGGATAATGTTGATAAAGAATTTTTAAAACTTCCAAGAAAATGGGACTCTTCAAGTATAGGAAACTTTATGTGCTGGATGGGACCTGTAAGTTCTATATTTGATTGGAGCACTTATTTAATAATGTATTTTGTTTTCTGTCCATTATTCGTTTCTAATGGAATATTATATAATAAATTAGGCAATTATTATAATGGTGCCGATTTAGCTAATATAAAAACAATGTATACTTCTATGTTCCAATCAGGCTGGTTTATAGAATCTATATGCACACAAGTTTTGGTTATATATATGATAAGAACTGCTAAAATTCCTTTTATAGAAAGCAGACCATCAAAACAAGTTTTCTTATTAACTTTTTCAAGCATTATAATTTTGTCTATAGTGCCATTTACAAGTTTAGGACATCATTTAGGTTTTGTATCATTACCTAAAACTTATTTTATATTTTTAGTTCCTTGTATATTTGCTTATATACTATTAGTTACATTATTAAAGAAAGTATATATTAGAAAATTTGGTGAATTATTATAAATATAAAAAAATAACGCATATAGATAAATAAATAGTTTTTCTATATGCGTTTTTTTATAAACAATATATTTTTATTTCTTTTTATTTGTAAGTGCAAGTATTAAAATATGCACTACTGATTTATCTACTTCTGGTATTCTTAAAGCCTGTGATATATTATAAGGCTTGTACTGTTTCAATTTATTAATAGCATCTATTTTGACACTTTTTAAAGTAGAGTAATCAAAATCTTCCGGTATAAGCATGTTTTCGTATTTTTCAATGTCTTTTATTTCATTTAAATATCTTGAAATGTAGCCTTCATACTTAATAGCTATTTCTGCATTCTCCAAAACATTTTGATTATAATCGCCGTCTATCAAATGTTTTAGCATGTCAATACCGCATTCAGGACGTTTTATTATAGAAGCTAAACTCATAGTACGGTACTCTTTAGCTTCTTTTGTGAATCCTAATTCCTCAGTTTCTTTTTGAGTAAGTGTGCGTTTATTTAAATATTCCACAAGTATTTGAGTTTTCTGTTTTTTATCTCTTACCTTTTCAAGTCTTTCTTTGCTTGCAAGCCCTATATTATAAGAAAGCTCAGTTAATCTTTCATCGGCATTATCTTGTCTTAAAAGCATTCTATGTTCTGCCTGTGAAGTGAACATTCTATGAGGTTCTTTAGTTCCTTTAGTAGTTAAATCATCAATTAAAACTCCGATATATCCGTCGCTTCTTTTTAATATTAATGGAGCTTCTTTTTTAATTTTTAGACTTGCATTTATTCCTGCCATAAGTCCCTGACATGCAGCTTCTTCATATCCGCTTGTGCCGTTAATTTGTCCTGCCAAGAATAAGCCTTCAATCTTTTTAGTTTCAAGTGTAGGCTTTAATTCTATAGGGTTCACATAATCATATTCTACTGCATAAGCTGGTTTTAATATTCTTACTTCCTCAAGTCCTTTCAATGATCTTATCATTTTTATTTGTACTTCTTCCGGCAAACTTGAAGAAAATCCATTTATATAAACTTCATTAGTTCTATAGCTTTCTCTCTCTAAATGAAGCTGATGTCTTGGTTTATCTGCAAATCTTACAACCTTATCCTCTATGCTTGGGCAGTATCTTGGGCCTATACCTGTTATAACTCCGCTGTACATTGGAGATAAATGTATATTATCCTGAATGATTTTATGAATATTTGCGTCTGTATAAGTTATATAGCAAGGCTCTTGAACTATATCAATTTTATCATCTAAAAAAGAGAATGGTGTTATTTCATCATCACCTTTCTGCATTTCTAATATGTCAAAGTTAATAGAATAATAATCAACTCTTGCCGGTGTTCCTGTTTTTAATCTTCCTACTTCAAGTCCCAAACTTCTTAAATTATCAGATAGTCCTATTGCAGGAAGCTCCCCTATTCTTCCAGCTTGTTTCTGATATTTACCTATATGAATAAGTCCGTTTAGAAATGTTCCTGTTGTGAGTATAACTGCTTGGCATTCGTATTCTCTGCCTCTTTCTGTTCTAATTCCTTTAAGTACATTATTTTCTACAATGATTTCTGTTACTATATCCTGATGAAGTGTGAGATTATTCTCTGCATACAATGTTTTAGTAGCTTCTTCTTTATATGCGTATTTATCTGCTTGAGCTCTTGGTGCCCATACAGCTTTACCTTTACTTCTGTTGAGCATTCTAAACTGCATCATAGTTTTATCTATTAATATTCCCATCTCACCGCCTAGTGCATCAATCTCTTTTACAATAGTACCTTTAGCAACTCCCCCTATAGAAGGATTGCATGACATTTGTCCTATGGTATCCAAATTAATAGATATAATTAGGGTTTTCATTCCAAGTCTTGCAGATGAAAGTGCTGCCTCTATTCCGGCATGTCCAGCACCCACTACTATAACATCATATTTATTATTCATATAGTATTCTCTTTAAAAATAAATTTTATTGAAAATGATATATTAAAATTATGATATTGTAAAGTATTTAATTACACTTGCCCGCCCTCTAGGTTTTAAACTACTTTTGATATTTTTAAATTTTTTTTCCTTATAACTTTTACTGTTATTTTAGCTGCCCACCCAAG
>NZ_JAWLQI010000106.1:0-5450 GCF_036997785.1 Brachyspira pulli | reverse complement strand
GAAAATTGACAAAATATAGTTGTTTAGGTATATTCAAATAAAGAAATATTAGATTATAATAAGGCTTTGGAAGTTATGAAAGAGAATTATTTGGATAAAGATGTAAAAATAGACCCTATAATATTTGATGTATTTTCATCATTTGTATTGAAAAAATAAAAATGATAATAAAAAAGGGGGATATTTCACCCCCCTATTTAAATTCTTTAAAATAATTTCATTAATAATTAGAAGTTTTCAACACGTACTTCAAAGAATTTTTTAGCATGTTTACAAACTGGGCAAAGTTCAGGAGCTTCTTCACTTTCAACGATGAAACCGCAGTTTCTACATTTCCATTGAACTTTAGTAGCTTTTTTGAAAACGCTTCCGTTTTTAACAGCTTCTCTTAATTTAGCATATCTTTCTCTGTGTTCTTTTTCAACATCACCGATTAATTTCATAGAACGAGCGATTTCTTCGAAACCTTCTTCAGTAGCTTCTTTAGCCATTCTTGGGTACATATTTTCGTATTCTTCGTTTTCACCTTCCCAAGCAGCTTGTAAGTTTTGAAGTGTATCACCTATACCGTTAAGATATTTGAAGTGTATTTTAGCATGTTCTCTTTCATTTTCAGCTGTTTCAAGGAATATAGCAGCGATTTGTTCATAACCTTCATTTCTTGCTACACTAGCGAAATAAGTGTATTTGTTTCTAGCCATAGATTCGCCAGCAAAAGCTTCATTTAAGTTTTTTTCTGTTTTTGTACCTTTTAAATCCTTCATTTTAATTCTCCTAAAAAAATTTATAAATAATTAGTCAAACTAAATTATTTAGCAAGTTTAATTCTTTCAGCAACATAGTCCCAATTTACTAAATGATCAACAAAAGTAGTTAAGAAATCAGGTCTTCTGTTTTGATAATCTAAATAGTAAGCATGTTCCCAAACGTCGCAAGTTAAAACACCATGTACTTTGTCAGCAACAGGGTTCATAGCATTAGCATATTTTCTAACTTCTAATTTACCGTTATTAATTACAAGCCAAACCCAGCCAGAACCGAATTGAGTTTTACCGCCAGTAGTGAAAGCTTCTTTGAAAGCGTCAAAAGAACCGAAATCAGCTTCGATTTTTGCTTTTACTTCAGCAGGTATAGCAACATCTTTTTTAAGCATTTTGAAGAATTCTTCATGGTTATAAACTTGACCAGCATTGTTAAATACTGCTTGTTTATCAGCATTGTTATGTGATAAAGTGATTAATTCTTCAATGCTTTTTCCTTGTAAAGAAGCATCTTTAGATACTAAGTCGTTAAGAGTTGTAACATAAGTATTTAAGTGTTTTCCATGGTGGAAATCTAATGTATTTGAAGACATATATGGAGCTAAGTCTTCTTTACCATAAGGTAGTTTCATTAATTCAAACATATATTTTTACTCCTTCATTTTATTATTTTAATAATAAACCTTTTTTCAATTAATGTCAAGTATTTATTAAATAATATTTATATCTTATTGATAAAAATTACTGTTAATAAAATAAAGGCATACCAAAAATTAATTTGGCATGCCTTTATTTTGTTATATTAAATATAATTAATTAGCTGTTTCAGTTGTTTCTGCAGTATCAGTAGTTGTTTCAGCAGGAGCATCAGCTGGGTTAGCAGCTTCATTTTCGTAATCTCTGTAAACAGGTCTAACTTCTCTGCTTAATACTTCATCTTCTGTTTTACCATAAACGAAACCTAATTCATCATAATATTTAGAATATGTAGTTCTAAATCTGTCAGAAGTAGTGTAAAGTATTTTGTGGTATTTAGTTATTAATAATTTATATTTAGCAGTTTTGATGTTTTCATCAGTAGTTTTTAAAGTTGTTAAATCCCAAAGATTATTAAACATTTCATTTAAGAAATAAACTTTGCTAACATCACTGTTTTGATTGATTGTAGCTAAGTTATAGTTAACACCAGCTAAATAAGTATTTAACATTATTAAGTTAGTAGTGTCGCTTTTTGCAGCACTTTCATTTAATAAAGCATTCATTAAATGATATCTGCTTTTAGCGTAGTAACCAGCAGTACCTTTGAAAAGATTGAAAATACCAGCATAAAGATTTAATTCATAATCAGATTGTATTAATTCATTAGTTTTTCCAAGTATTTCATATATAGGTTTGATGTCATCATAAAGTTTGAAACATTTGTCTAATTCATGAAGAGCTATGTCAACATTATTGTCACCAGCTAAAGGTTTAGCTACTAAGTCATAATAATAAACAGCATTATAGAACATTTCATTAGTATCAGTGAAATTAACGTTAGTATAACGCTCTAATATTTTATTAGCTTTGTAAAGTACTCTAAAAAGATAATCTTCTTTGATTTTAGTAAGATTAGTTTGAAGAAGATTGTATTCTTTATCAAGTGCAACATCGTCAGTATTTCTTAAATCAGTAAAAGAAGGTGCAAAAGGTGTGATTTCATTTACTGTATCAACACTTTCTGATGATTCTTGATTCTCAGTAGTAGTAGTTTCAGTAGTTTCTGTTGTAGCAGTAGCATCTGCTGTAGTTTCATCCTGAGCGTATACTGGGCTTAACGCTAGAATCATTACGCTTAATACAAGAAATAGTTTTTTCATGTATAACTCCTATAAGTTTTTATTATTATAATTGTGTAACCACATATAAATGTTGCCTAAAGTTTTATAAAGCAGCATTTTTGGTTGAGTATTTGTATTAATTAGAGTATTGATTGTAGAATCTAATTCATCAATAGTCCATACAATACTTTCATCTGAAATAGAACCTGGAAATATATAATCTCTATTTTCTACTTCGAGATATTTATCTTCTAGGTGCTTCTTTAAAATATTAATCATTTCTCTAAAAGTATCAACGATCTCATAATCGCCGTCACCAAGCAATGTAGTTAATGAGGCTATTTGAGAAGGATTGTTATTTAAAACAGCTTCCATAAAAGATAACAATACTTTGTATATATTATCGCTTGTATTTGATTTTTTGTCAAGTACATATTTTATAGCTTTAGCAACACTTCCATAAGAATTTTCCAGTGCAAGGGCAGTTTTTTCTTCATTTAGCCTTAATCTCTTCATTAATATGGATCTTAAAGTATTTTCTGATAAAGAAGAAAATTTTAATTCCATCATACGGGATCGTAAAGGCTTCATGCCGTCCTGAACCAGTTTATTAGCATCAGAAGTTATTAGAATGAATATATTATTGTCTGAAGGCTCTTCTAAAGTACGTAAAAATATATTAGGAGCCCTTTTATCCATCAATTCTATTCCTTCAATGATGACAATTCTCTTATGTGATATTCTCGGCTTTCTGTAAGTAATCTCTATAATATTTCTTACTGTATCTAATGGAATTACTGTATGTATTATATTGTAATGTATTTTTTTTAAAGCTTCAAAAAAATCGCCTTCTATGCTAATTTTTTTCTTTCCGCCTTTATTTTTCACTATATTTAATGCTTCTTTTGATTTATTTCTAAATATTGAGTCTATAAAATCAACATTATCCGGATTTAATTCATTTAAAGTATAATTTACAGCTAAATAATAAGGTTCTATTAATGCGTATCTTGAACTTTCTTTTTTACTTCCAAGCATATATTCTTTAGGTTCGCTTGAAGGGTAGTTATCATAACTGTCAAAAAGCATAGATTCAACTTTATAAAGTATGGATCTGCATGCTGAATAAAAATTATTGAACAAATGAGGTAATTTATATTCTAAATATTGATTAAAATAAAGTTCAGCATTTCTGAATCTTTCATCAGTGCCTGCAACTATTATATCTGGGTGTTTGTATTGATCTATCATTTTGCATGATTTACATTCATCGCAGTATGTTCCATTGCCTCTTTCGCATAAAATAGCTTTAGCATAGTTTAAAGCACTTTCAAATTTTCCAACCCCTTCATCTCCGTAAAAAAGATAAGCATGATGAAGTCTGCCGCTTTTATATATTCCAGACATTATTTTTAGCGGTGTTGTTTGTCCTAATACTTTTGCCAATTTTTACCTCTATAACTTTATTAAGCTTTGTTAATATATAAATCATAAATAAATTTATATCAACAATAATTTTTTATGTGATTTTAAATTATAAATATAATGATGACGATATTTTATTATAGTGTTTAATTTTTTATTTTTTACTATTAAAAGTATTACATTTATAATTAAAAACAAGGAATATTTTAATGGCTGCAACAAATGATATGACTAACAATCAAATGGGATCTTCTGAGGATATTAATAAAAATTCTGATATTTCAGAAAGAATTGAGAAATTAGAGAATAATTTAGAATTAGTTTCTTCTGAAAATAAAACTCCAGAGGAGCAGGAGAAGTTTATCAAAGATATTGTAGTAAAAGAAAATGAGGACAATATAAATAAATTAAAAGATGAATTGTCTAATACTATAGACGAAAAGATAGAAGAAAAAATAGAAAAAAATAACATTAACTATAATAATGTAATGCTAGAGCAGAATCTTAAGAATTTTAAAGAAATTTCTAGCTTAAGAAAAGGTCAAAAAGATTTAGAAGCAAATATCAATGAAAATATAAATAATTCTGTTAATGATGCAATTACTCAAAACAATATGAAATATGATGAGCTATTAAATAATTTAGATAATAAATTAGATTTGCAAAAAGAAGAACAGATTAAATTTTTTGAAGAAGAAAAAGAAAATATTAATAAATTACAAGAAGAATTATCTAATACTATAGACGAAAAAATAGAAAAAAATAATATTAACTATAATAATGTAATGTTGGAACAGAATCTTAAGAATTTTAAAGAAATTTCCAGCTTAAGAAAAGGTCAAAAAGACTTAGAAGAAAATATCAATGAAAATATAAATAATTCTGTAAATGATGCAATTACTCAAAACAATGCTAAATACGATGAGTTAATAAACAATTTAAATAATAAATTAGATTCTCAAAAAGAAGAACAGATTAAATTTTTTGAAGAGGAAAAAGAGAATTTCAATAAAAAAAATGAAGAGTTATTGAACAATGTAAATGATACAATAAGTCAAAATAGTATTAAGTACGAAGAATTAATAAATAATTTGAATTCCAAATTAGATGATAATTCAAATAATATAAATAAATTGCAAGAAGAAATATCTAATAAGATAGACGAAAAACTTGAACAGAACAACACTAATTATAACAGTGTGATGTTGGAGCAGAATTTAAAAACTTTCAAAGAAATATCCGGCTTAAGAAAAGGACAAAAAGATTTAGAAGAAAGTTTAAATGAATCTATATCTCAGAATAATGCAAAATACGATGAGTTAATAAATAATTTAAATAATAAATTAGATTCACAGAAAGAAGAACAAAGTAGATTCTTAGAAGAAAAAGAGAATTTAAATAAAAAGAACGAAGAATTATTAAACAATGTAAATGATATAATTAG
>NZ_JAWLQI010000105.1:0-5763 GCF_036997785.1 Brachyspira pulli | reverse complement strand
TATTTTTATTAAACAATATATAATATACTATATATTTAAATAAAGGAATCAAAAATGCAAATAATAAAATACGATAAAAAATATATTAAAGAAGCTTTAGAAATATGGAACAATATAATAGAAGATGGAATATATTTTCCTCAAATAGAAAAATTATCAAATGAAGAAGAAGCAGATAAATATTTCAATTCTCAAGATTATACAGGCATTGCAATTGATAATGATAAAGTTTATGGAGTTTATATACTTCACCCTAATAATATAGGAAGATGCGGACATATATCGAATGCATCTTATGCTGTAAGCAAAGAAGCAAGAGGAAAAGGCATTGGAGAAGCTTTAGTTAGAGATTCTATGGAACAAGGTAAAAAATTAGGATATAAAATTCTTCAGTTCAATGCCGTTGTAATATCTAATACTTATGCCCATAAATTATATGAAAAAATTGTATTCAATAAAATAGGCGTAGTAAAAAAAGGTTATTTAAATAAAAATAATGAATATGAAGACATTGTTCTTTATTATATAGATTTATAATTATTCTTTCATTTAATAAAAAGGAAATAGTATGGATTTTAAAAAAGTAAAAATTGAAATATATATACCAGCAGAATATACAAGCAAATTAAGAGAGGCATTAAATAATATTGGTGCCTTAGGTGTTGGTAATTATGATAATGTAATGTCAGTAACCAAAATCACTGGATATTGGCGTCCTCTTGAAGGAGCTAGCCCTTTCGACGGAAAAGTTAATGAAATATCTGAAGCTCCAGAAGACAAAGTAGAATTTTCAACTGATATCAAAAACGTAGAAAATATTATTAAAGTTATGAAAGAAGTTCACCCTTATGAAGAACCTGTAATGAATATAATACCTTTAATCAATGATAGATTTGATATTAATTTAAATTATTAATATTTTAAATTTGTTAAACAAAAAAACAAGAGCTAGTAATTTAACTCTTGTTTTTTATTTTAAATTATAAAAAATATTTAAGCTTTTTTTATCTCTGAAAGGTCTTTTACAGAATTTACTCTTTCATTAGTAATAGCCTTAGTAGGACATTTAGCTATACTTTCATTTGTAATAGAATAATCATCATAATTAACTATAGCAAGATAATTATCTACCTTCATACCGCCTTCTTTAGTGTTCTTAACACAAATACTGCATCCTATACAAGCTCTATCACAAGCCTTTTTAGCAACAGGGCCTTTATCTTTAGATTTACAATAAACATGGAACTCTTGAGAAACAGGGTGTATTTCTATAAGTTTTTGAGGGCAAGCCTTAACACAAGCACCGCAAGAAACACATTTATCTTCAACTATTATAGGAACTCCAGTATCACTTTTCACAATAGCACCAAAATCACATGCTTTCATACAATCATAAAGTCCAACACAGCCGTAAGAACAATCTTTATTACCGCCAGCCATAACAGCAGAAACACAAGTTTGAGCACCGTTATAAACTCTGCTTGATTTTGCTATATCTTTATGACCATGACAGAAAATATATGCTCTTGTTTTTTCTTTTTGTTCCGGAGCAACTTTACCTAGAAAATCAGCAACCTTTGCTGCAGTATTAGCTCCTCCTACAGAACAGCCGTCTACAGGAGCTTTATCATCAACTAAAGCTTTAGCAAACTGAGCACAGCCAGCAAAACCGCATCCTCCGCAATTAGCACCAGGAAGCATTTCTGTTAACTGAGTAACTCTCTCATCAACTTCAACTTTGAAAATTTTAGAAGAAAATATTAATAAAACAGCCAATATCAAAGCAATTAAGCCTGAAGATATTGAAGCTACTAAAACAGATGTCATCATTTTTATTATCCTTATAAATAACTTCTAACACATTAATAATTATATTTTAATTATGCCAGAGAAACCATAGAATATAAGAGCAAGTATTCCTGCAGTAATAAAAGGCATAGCAGGACCTTTAAAAGCTTCCGGAATATCAGCAGTAGCTAAACGTTCTCTTATACTAGCCATTATAACTAAAGCCAATGTAAAACCAACACCAGCACCTAAAGCAAATACTATATTTTGTATAAAGTTATATTTGTATAAAACACCAAATAAAGCTAAACCTAATACACAGCAGTTAGTAGTAATAAGAGGAAGATAAATACCTAAAGAAAGATATAAACTTTCACTTGTTTTTCTTACAACCATTTCAACGAATTGTACTAATGCTGCTATAACTATAATAAATAATATAGTTTGTAAAAATTCAATTTTAAAAGGAACTAATATATAATATTGTATCATCCAGCTAACAGCTGCAGTTAAAACCAATACGAAAGTAACAGCAATACCCATACTAACAGCTGAATCTAATTTATTAGATACTCCTAAAAACGGACATATACCTAAGAATTTAGTTAATACAAAATTGTTAACTAATACAGTAGCTACAAAAAGTAAAATTAAATTAACCATTAGCTTTTCCTCCTCTAGCATCTATAGCTCTTTTTATTGCAATCAAAGTACCTAAAGTGAAGAAAGCACCTGGAGCCATAATCATAACAACCCAAGGAGTAGTAATTTCATTATAAGCATTCAAAGCAAAAGGCATTGCAGATTCAACAAAACCTCTTATAGTTCCAACGATATCGAAACCTAACCAAGTACCATTACCTAATATTTCCCTAATAGAAGCAAGTAATGTTAATGCAAAAAAGAAACCTACACCGTTACCTAAAGCATCAAAAATACTAGGTATAATACCATTCTTATTAGCAAAAGCCTCAGCTCTACCTAATATAATACAGTTTACAACTATAAGCGGTATATAAGGCCCTAAAGCTAAAGATAATGTATAAAACTTAGCTTTCATAACAATATCAGTTAAAGTTACAAAAGCAGCTATAACAACAATGTATCCCATAATTCTAACTTCATTAGCATAAATCTTTTTGATTAATGAAATTAAAGCGGAAGAACAAACTAATACAAATATAGTAGCCACAGACATACCTATCGCATTCATAACACTGCTTGTAACCGCCAAGCTAGGACACATACCAAGAACTTGTACAAAAGTAGGGTTATTTTTCCAGACCCCTTCCATAAACACTTGAGAATTTTTCATAATAATTTAACCTTGATTTAATTAAGATTACATAGCAATATTTTAGCATAAATTGCAATTTTTTCAAGCAACTTTACAAATATATACTTATTATATGTATTTTTTACTGATCTTCACCAGTTTTTAGCTTGAAAAATGACATAGCTTCTTCTAAATTTATAGATAATTCTTCCAATTCTCTAGAAATCTCACTTACATCTTCAGCCAATTTAGTATTATTTCTTGAACTATTCTCTATATTACCTATATGTAAATTTATAGAATCTATACCATCTTTTTGTAATTTCAAGGCATTTGTAAAATTAGAAAGTAAAGTATAGGCTTTTTCTATTTTTTCTTTCATGCTATAAAATAATTCTTTAGATTCATTAGTAGACTTAGCTGCTTCTTCAATACGTTTCTGACTTTCTTCTATAAGTGCAGATATGTCTTTTACTGAACCTGAAGTACTTTGAGCTAAATTTCTTATCTCACTGGCAACTACTGAAAATCCTCTGCCATTTTCTCCAGCACGTGCTGCTTCAACTGATGCATTTAAAGCCAAGATATTAGTTTGAAAAGCAATATTCTCTATAACTTTTGTAATATCTCTTATTTTATTACTAGCCTCGCTTACAGAATCAGCATTATTTGCAGCCTCTGTAATACTAACATCAGCCATATCTATAGAATTATTTGCATCTTTCATTATATCTATAAGTTCATTAGCGTAATTGGTAGTTTCTAATACAGAACTTCCTATATTATTAGCTACATTAGAAGTTTCTTTCATATTATCAAAATTACTTTCTGTTTCGCTATGAAGTTTACCATTCTTTAAAGATATTTCCTCTGCTCTATTTTTAGCTTCTTTAGAAATAACATTTACAACATTAACTGCCTCAATCAAAGCCTCTTTCATATTATAAAAGCTGCTCATCAATATACCTATTTCATCTTTTCTCTTTAATTCTGATTTACTATGTCCAATATAACCTTTTGATATATGATCAGCCTCCATAACAACAATATTTAAAGGCTTCACTATTGAAGAAGCAATGCATTTACTTATCAAACAAATTATAAATGTCATAATCACTGCTATAATTATAACTATTTTTGTAAGTTTATTTTTATCTCCATATATCTCATTTTGACTATAGCTTACTATCAAATGCCAAGGAGTATTGTTTATTGAACTAAATAAAGATATTTGAGATACATTATCATCATCTTTATATTCCAAAATGCCGTCATCATTATCTAAAACATATTGAAAGAATTCATCTTCTTTTTCACGTATAGTTTCCGGTTTTCTTTCATAAGCTGAAGTACCTATAATATCACTATCATAAATATAAAGTTTATTTGTATCAGTATGTGCTATTATGTTTTTCTTACTGTCTATAATAGCTATAGAACCAGTATCTCCTATATGACTAGGCAATATATAATCTGATATAAATTTCATCCAATTAATAGAACTATTAAGTACTCCTACAACCTTTCCATTTTCATCTTTTATACCTTTCCATATAACACATATAGCATTAAGAGGATTTGCTGAAGAAGGCTGTATAAAATCTCTTGCAGAAAAATCATATCCATTTTCTTTGAATCTTTTCCAATCTGATGAATCTGCCCCATAATTAATATGCAGTAATTTTCCGCCTATAGAGTCAAGTATGATATTAGCATTAAAATTAACTAATGAATAATTATAAAAAACTTGTGTATCGGCTACTTCTCTTGTAAATTCTTTTAAAGAACTTTCAGCCGCTAATCTGTTTTCTTCTGTAGGATTTGATAAATATCTTGATAAATTACGGTCTTTAGAATATAAATCCATAACCAGTCTTTTTTCAGCAAAATATAAATCAATCATATCTGAATATGATTTTGCTGCTACTCTCAATCCCTTTATAGCTGTGTCTTCTATAGTCTTTGAACTTACTACCGTAATAATCAATACTATAACTAACATACATAAAATAAAAGTAACAGAAATTATAAAAGGTATTCTAAAAGAAAGATTATTTATTTTCATATAACAAACCATACTAAAAAAAATTTAGATATTTTGAAAAAAACTAATTATTTTTTTACCATAACTAATATAATAGAAAAAATAAAAAAAATCAAATATTTTATGACAATTATTTCATTTTTCATACCAAAATACTAATTATAAGTATAGCATAATAACATTAAAAGAATAAACAGTAAAAAAATGTGTATTTTTAATCAATAATATTTTACAATTATAATTGTTTATTATTTATATATGGAATAATACATAAATAATAAACAATATATAAAATTTTATAAATATACCTAAACAACTATATTTTGTCAATTTTTACTTTTTTGTAAATTGAATTTTTGTTTATTAATAGTATAAAATATTATTAATTTTTGTTTAAAATGCGAAGTAAAACCAAGATTTATGTCAAAAATGCAGTCTTTCGCGAAGCGTATCCGAGCCCGCCGAGGATATAGGTTCTTTGTGCCACGCCAAAGGCACTCCCTTCGGTCGCAAAAGAACTGGGGGTGTTACGAAGTACGCAGAGCGGTGGGGCTAGTCCCCACAAATAACCTAAATTTAAAATTGTATTTTTTGACAAACTCTAAAATTTTCAGTATATACCTAAACAAATATATTTTGTCAATTTTCAAACAGA
>NZ_JAWLQI010000104.1:0-5892 GCF_036997785.1 Brachyspira pulli | reverse complement strand
AAACTATAATTATAAGCCCAATAATATAAAGCTCTTTTTATAAAATCTTCATTGCCTCTGGATTGTATTTCTATTAAAACAGTTATTCCTTTTTCTGTAGTAGCTTTGATATCAACTATTGATTCTTTCTCATCATAATTTTCTGAAATATTGAACGGATTTAATATTTCTATTTTCTTAAAAGTTTCAAAATTTAAATCTTTAAATACAGCATTAATAAAATTTAAAGCTATATTTTCATTGCCTTCATGTGAAAATAAATAGCGTACAAAATAATCATTAATCCTATTTAAATTCTCAATGGTAACTGGTTCATTTAATATTTGTTTTAATTTATCCAAATCTTTCATAATATTATTATACAAAAATTATTTAAAAAGTAAACTTGTTTAGAATTTAAATACCATTTACATAAAATAAAACTATTTTGTAAGAAGCTTTATTATTTCTTCATTTTTTCCATATTCTCTAGCATAATACAATGCATCATAATCACCATTTTTTATATTTTTATCAGCACCAGCCTCTAAAAGCATTTTTGTCATTTCTAAATTTCCTTTACGACAAGCCCACATCAATGCTGTCATACCATATTTATTTTGAACATTAACATCAGCATTATTTTTAATAAGCACTTTTACAGCATTAATATTATTATAAGAAGCGGCTTCTCTCAATGCAGTATCATAATCATAATCTTTATATGCATCACTATCAATCAGCTTTTGTAAAAAAACTTCATTAGTAGAATAGTGTGCAGCATTTATCAATGGAACATTATGATTAAGCAAAGTTGATTGATTAAGATCACAAACTTTCAAACTTTTATCCAAAGAATCAGAACCATTTTGAAGTAAAATATCTGCTATATCCTCATGGCCGAACATATAAGCATAAATCAAAGCATTTGCATTATTTCTATTTCTTTTATTTATATCTGCTTTATTTTCAATTAATATCTTTACAGTTTCTTTATAACCTTTCATAATAGCATACATTAAAGGTGTTTCTTCATTCTCATAATCTCCATCATAAGCTATATTAACATCAGCTTTATTTTTGATTAAGAGTTTTACCATTTCAATATTTTCTTTACCATTATCGCCTTTGTTTAAAGAGGAAAATAATGCAGTTCTTCCTCTAAAGCCCTGATAGTCAATATCAGCACCATAACTTAAAAGTAGTTTAACCATTTCCATATTATTATTATCAACTGCAAGTATCAATGCAGTATCGCCATCACTTACTACAGTATTAACATCTGCCTTATATTTCAAAAGAAGCTCAGCCATTTCTATATTATTATCCATAACTGCAATCGATAATAATGAAAAATCTTCATAATCAAGATTATTTATATCTCCATTATATTTCTTAAGAATATTCTCAGCTTCTTTAACATTACCTTCATTCACATATTCTCTTAATCTTTCATAAGCTTTAGTTTTATTATCCGTTTGGCTATATAAGTACAGACTAAATAAAAATAAAATAAATATTAACTTTTTCATAATTCATAAACCTCTTTAAATTATTAAACTTTTATTTATCTTTTAAAATACCATTACAATAGGAGCTATAAAAGAAAAGATAAATGAGTAAATACCATAAATATAAATGAAGCTATATATTTTATTATTTCCAATTACTGCCTCATTTATATTGATATTGTTTTTTAATATCTTTATTATAGACTTTATATTTTGTATTATAATATATACTAAATTAACAGCTATTATTATATTAAGAACTGTAATAGAAATTTCATTTATTTTATTTTCAGAAATAATTACTCTGTATATGCTTGCTCCTAATACTAATATATTAAATAATAATGCTATTATTGGAAATATTATATACATTGCTTTTGTTATTACTCCAGCTTTATAGTCAGCTCTTATAAAGTATAAAGTAATAATAGATAAAATTAATAATACATTATAAATTATAAAAGACTTAGTATTGTCAAAAGGTCTTATAGGTTCATATAGTAAGGCAAAAAATGAAACAAATATTAAAAATGAATATAAAAATAATAATCCTCGAGAAATATATATTGATAAAACAGTTTTGAATCTCTTTTGCACAAAGAAAAATATAAACGGTATTAAAGTAGATAAATATACAATAAAAATCAAAATCAGTTTTAAGGCTAAGGTATTTCCATGTTCTTCAGAAAAAACAGATAACATTAAACCAAAAAATAATAATACCATAAATACCAAAAATTCTAGCAATTCTACCAATTCTACCAATTTAATAATTAAGAATAATATTGTTGCTAATAAAATTTCTGATGCTACAGAAAACAGTATTATATCTCCTAATTTAGTAAAACTATTATATGTATTATTCTTTATATTAAAATTGTTATCAGATAAAACTATTATAATAAAAAAGATTATAGAAGATAATATACTTTTATTAATCATTATATTAGATTTAAAAAATTCAAGCATATCAGGTATTTCATCTTTTAATGGTGCTGAAGTAAATATGCCAAGCAAAAATAAAAGTAAAAATGACAAAAATATTATTAGTATTGTTCTTTTATTAATATTTTCTAAATTACTATCTATAATAAATAAAAATGAATAACAAAAAAAGTAAAATACTTGATAATAAAAACTATTAATAATAATTAAATTGTCAGCATTATGATCAATATCATATAATAATATTTGTATACTTATAGGAAGAGAAGAAATTATCATTAATACAAATACTAATATATGATATAATCTTTTTTTACTAATATAGTTCATAAATCTCTCGCACTTTTATTTATTTTTTAAAAATACCATTACAATAGGAGCTATAAAAGAAAAAATAAATGAGTAAATACCATAAATATAAATGAAGCTATATATTTTATTATTTCCAATTACTACCTCATTTATATTGATATTGTTTTTTAATATCTTTATTATAGACTTTATATTTTGTATTATAATATATATTAAATTAACAACTATTATCGCATTAAGAACTGCAATAGAAATTTCATTTATTTTATTTTCAGAAATAATTACTCTGTATATGCTTGCTCCTAATACTAATATATTAAATAATAATGCTAGTATTGGAAATATTATATACATTGCCTTTGTTATGACACCAGCTTTATAGTCAGCTCTTATAAAGTATAAAGTAAGAACAGATAAAATTAATAATGCATTATAAATTATAAAAGACTTAGTATTGTCAAAAGGTCTTATAGGTTCATATAGTAAAGCAAAAAATAAAGCGAATATTAAAAATGAATATAAAAATAATAATCCTCGAGAAATATATATTGATAAAACAGTCTTAAATCTTTTTTGCACAAAGAAAAATATAAAAGGTATTATAGAAAAAACAAATACAATAGACATAAAAATAAGTTTTTCAATTAATGATTCAAAATCAGGTGCTATATCAGTTCTAAAAATAAATTTATTATATAAAAAAGCAATAAATACCCAAAATACAAATGCAATAATTGCAGCTATTGTAGAAAATACAATTATATCTCCTAGCTTAGTAAAACTATTATATGTATTATTCTTTATATTAAAATTATTATCAGCTAAAAGTATTATGATAAAAAACATTATAGAAGATAATATACTTTTATTAATCATTATATTAGACATAAAAAAATTAAGCATATCAGGTATTGAATCTTTTAATGGTGATGAAGTAAATATACTAAGCAAAAATAAAAGTAAAAATGATAAAAATGTTATTAGTATTGTTCTTTTATTAACATTTTCAAAATTGCTGTTTACACTAAATAAAAATGAATAACAAAAAAAGTAAAAAACTTGAAAATAAAAACTATTAAAAATCATATTGTAAATTAATTTTTCAAGATCGTATGTAGTATCAAATAATAATATATATACATTCGCTGGAATAGAAGAAATTATCATTAGTACAAATACTAATATAAAATACATTATTTTTTTACTGTTCGAATTAATTAACTTATTTTCAGACATTTTTCATAACCCCTTATAGGTATTTTTATAAATACTTAAAAATGGATTATAACCTATAATTATAAATTGTAAAGTAAATACTTAAAATAGTTATATTTTATAAATTATATATACTAAAAATTTTTAACTTTGTCAATTTTTTGTTGTTCTTTTTCCCGCCGCACGCCACAGGCGGACAGCGTCAAAGAACCAAAAAGTGCAAATATAAAATTAGTATTAAATCATACTAATTATGTTTTACATGTAAGA
This sequence comes from Brachyspira pulli, assembly GCF_036997785.1. Lineage (NCBI taxonomy): Bacteria > Pseudomonadati > Spirochaetota > Spirochaetia > Brachyspirales > Brachyspiraceae > Brachyspira > Brachyspira pulli. The sequence goes on along the minus strand of NZ_JAWLQI010000104.1, from coordinate 1,660 downwards.
TAAATTACTAAATTTAAGTCAAAATGCAGCCTTTCGCGAAGCGTATCCGAGTTTATCGAGGATATAAGCTTCTTTGTGGCACGCCAAAGGCACTCCCTTCGGTCGCAAAAGAAGTGGGGTTTGGGGCAAAGCCCCAAATATAAAACCAAAACATAAATTTATTTTTGACAAAATATAGTTGTTTAGGTATATACTGAAAATTTTTAAACAGAAAATAAAAAAGTGCATACATATATAATGCATACACTTTTTTATTATTTATTAATAACTAAGATAATATTCTAAATCGCTTGGATTAGTCATGTGATGAAGTGCTGAGCTATCATCTCTAGCTGAAGCAATATCAATGGCTGTTTTTCCTTCTTTGTTTTTAATATTATAATCAGCACCCATATTTACAAGAACTCCCACAATAGCATAATTATAACTTGCAGCTGCAATCATTAATGGAGTATTTCCTTCCTTATTCTTTTTATTTATATCAGCACCATTTTTTATCATATAATAACAAAGATCTGCTACACCGCCGTACTTGTTGGCATTTACTAAATATGTTAAAGGAGTATCCCCTGTTGCTGAACATACGGCATTTAAATCAGGCTTCAAATCAATAATATTTTTAGCTAAACCAATATTACGATACTTAATTGCTATTATTAAAGGAGTATATCCATATCCGTCTTCTAAATTTATATCAGCACCTTTTTCTACTAGGAATTTAACCATTTCTTTATCATTTCTAGCAGCAGCTAAATTAAGAGGTGTAATATTATCATATTGTTTATTTAAATCGGTATCATCTTTTATAAGTTTTTCTAATGCTTTCATATCTCCTTTTGATACAGCATTCATTAATTCATCATATCCATCTATATTGTTTGAATCTTCGCTTGATAATAATTTTTCTATTTCATAATATTTTTTCTTCTTTACTAATTCTATAGCTTGTTCTATAGTTGTATTAGTATTAAGATTAAAAACATCATTATCTATTAATAATTTAGCTATATCATAATTACCGTAATCAATAGCTGGACCTATATAATCATCGCTTGAGTTTAAATTGGCACCTTCATCAATTAAAAGTTTAGCTATTTCTATATTGCCATTTTCAGCTGCTACTTTCATAGGAGAGTTAATCCAAAATCCATCTGCAAATATTTGAGCATTTACATCTTGTCCTATAGATATTAAATATTTAACCATTTCTATATTATTTTCTTCTATGGCATCAGGAATTAAGCTTGATTCCAAATCAATATCTCCGCTTTCTACAAGTATTTTAAGCATATCAAGATTGCTGTTGTCAATAGCAATATCTGTTAAATAATAAGGATATTCAAAACCATATTCTCTGCCTGCATCAACTCCTTCATCAATTAAGATTTTACTCATTTCAACATTATTATTTTCAACAGCATAATAAAGCATATCAATACCGTCTTCTGTTTCCATATCATTTGCTCTAGCATTAACATCTGCACCTTCTTTTATAAGCTCTTTTGCTAAATCATTATATCCGAATTGTACCGCCAAAAACAAAGGAGTAGAATCTTTATTTACTTTATATATATATTTATCACTAAAATTTGTATATTCAGTGATTTTTCCTTCTAGTCCTTCCTCTGCTAATAATTTTGATATTTCGTATATTGGTGCT
>NZ_JAWLQI010000103.1:0-6242 GCF_036997785.1 Brachyspira pulli | reverse complement strand
CTAATATAGCTAATTATTTTATACAAATATATATTTACTAATTTTCAAGCTTATATCTATTTATTGTATAATATTATAACTCATTAAATATCATGTAAAATTTTGACAAAATATTATATTTATATTATAATATTCAAATATGTATAGATAACTCTAAACTCTAAACTCTAAACTCTAAACTCTAAACTCTAAACTCTAAACTCTAAACTCTAAACTCTAAACTCTAAACTCTAAACTCGTTTAAAGTTTACATGGGATTAGAATATTTTAAATTTATAAAATATATAATATTTTTTATAAAGAGTTAGAATAATTTACAAAATTTAATGATAAATGTTTATTAATTTTATAAAATTGAATTAAAATATAAAAAAGTGAGTCGTAGCCAGCTAGTGAGTTTACGCACTAGCTTATTATAGGCGTAGACGAGCATAACAATAATAATAAATTAAAAGGAAACAATAATGAACAATAATTTTGATGAAAAAATAAAACCTTTCTTTTTTGTAGAACATGAAAATACTGCTTCTCTATGCCTTAATGTAGGCGAATATAAAAGAGAAATATTTGAAGAAAGAGAAGATGAAGGATTTGAAGGCAGCGGTTATGATTGGCAATCTTTAGCCTTAGTATTTTTAGATGAAAAAGTTCCTGAATTAAAAGATGCTATTGACTTTGATTCTGAGGCAAGTATGTTCTGTGCTTACAGCAGCGATATTGGAGCATTAAAGAAATTTGCTTTATTATTTAAAGAGGCATGCGAAGATGACAAATTAATAAGAGATTTATTTTCAAGGGCTGAACTTGATTAATATATAGTTTTTTTGACAAACTTAATAATTTTCAGTATAATATACTTATGGAAAAAAAATTAAATACCAAACAAATAAAATATTTCAATCCTTTGAACGATTATTTTATACGTTACCTTTTTACCGATAAGGGAAGCAGCGAATCTATACTTTTGGATTTTATTAATTCTATAATGCTTAATGCTAATATGAAGACTTTTCGTTCTGTGGAAATTCTTACTCCGTTTAATTTGAAAAAGAATAGAAATTTAAAAGAAACCATAGTTGATGTTAAATGTATTACTCAAAATGGTTCAGTAGTCATAATAGAAATACAATTACAAGGCAATTCAAGATTCCCAGAAAGAATACTTTATTATTGGGCAGCTAATTACAGTAAGCTATTAAAGCATGGTGAAAGATATGATGAACTTACACCTGTTATAAGTATTAATCTATTAAATTTCAATTTAGATAAAAGTAAAAATATACATTCCTGTTATATGCTTTATGAAATGAATAATAAAAAACTTCTTACGGATCATTTACAAATACATATAATAGAGTTAAAAAAATTCAAGAAAAATATATTAACTAAAGATTTAAATTGTTGGTTAAAAATGTTTACAAGTAAAAATTTGGAGGCTTCTATGTCTGAAATAGTAAAAGAAAAACCTATAATGGAAGAAGTACAGAAAAAATATAATAATTTTGTGAAAAGTAAATTGATGATGATGGAGTATGAGAAGAAAGAGGCTTATTTATACGGTAATCAAATAATGCTTGATGAAGAAAGAAGATTAGGTAGAGAAGAAGGCAGAGAAGAAGGAGAAAAAAATAAGGCAATATCTATAGCTAAAAGTTTAAAAAAGGCAGGTTTGGATTCAAAATTCATAAGTGAAAATACAGGATTAAGTATAGAAGAAATAAAAAACTTGTGAGCGTCTAGTAAATTTATTTACTAGACATAAATAGCGATCAAGTTTTTTATGTATAAATAAAAAAATAAAAAAATTATGAGCATATAACAAATTTATTTGTTATATATTTTTAGCGAATAATTTTTTTATATATAAATAAAGAAATAGAAAAATTATAAACTTATAACAAATTTATTTAAAATATTACAGAGTAAATTTTATTAATTTAATGATATAGGTGGTACTATGAATATAATAGAAGAAATCAATCAATTACATGAAAACGATGAACATGAAAAAATTATTGAAATTATAACAGCAATCCCAAGCGAGGAAAGAGATACAGAACTTTTCAGCTTGCTTGCCAGAGCTTATAATAATACAGTAAGATATGATGAAGCATTAGATACTTTAATGTACATAAGAGAAGAAGGCATTGACGATGCTTTATGGAATTATAGAGTAGGTTATGCTTATTATTATAAAGGCGATAAAGAAAATGCAGAAATTTATTTTAAAAAGTCTTATGATTTAAATAATGAAGATACAGATGCTTATAGTTTTTATATGCTATGTTCTGAAGATAAAGATGACGGAATAAATTTTGAAGAGAGGGTTAATAGGTTTTGGAAATGGTTTGAAGAAAATGAGAAAGTTATATCTGATTTTATAGAGCAGAAATCTAATATGTCATCAGAGGAAATCATTGAATTTGTTTCTAATGGTGTAGCTTTAATATCTAACAATTTGCAATTTAATTTTGGCGGTGATTATGAGTTTACATTTACTGTAGAAGGCAAAGAATATTTATTTTATCTTACTCCTAGAATAGTAGCTGCTATGCCTGAGAAGTTAAAAAGCAAATGGAAATTTTCTCCTTATATGCAAAAACAAGATATAACTAATTCTAATTTCAAAATGTATAATAAAGATTTAAGCTTTAAAGAAATTTTAGTATCCGCTGAATATGATGAAGATACTAATTTCTTTAATTTGAAATTTTATAACAAAGACCTAAATCAATTAGATGAAAATTATGCTTATAATGCTTTTTATATAATGCTAGAACATGCTGTGGGTGAAAATATATTAAAACTATATTTATTAGGAGATGTTGAAAGAAGCGATAAAAAACTTGATAACATGATAGAACTTCCAAAACTTTATGACTTTATAATGGATACTCTAAAAAATAAAAATAAGGAAATTATTGCAGACCCTATAAATAGATATACAGTTTATGAATGTAAACCTATAGATAATTTCTTTAGAGAAGATATATTCATTGGAAATACTTGTTATATGGAGCTTATTAGTGATTATACTAATTATAATATAGATGCAGTTGTTAATATTTCAAAAATGGGAGCAAGAGCTGCATATCTAGTTTATGTATTTTCAGATAATAAAGACAATGATTTTGAAGATGAAAATATAAATAAAAAACTTCTTGAAGAAAGAAATAATATTTCAGATGAGCTTGAAAGCATTATGGGTGAGAAAGGAAGCGGTAAAGAGATAGGCATACTATTAGGCAGTGCTTTTGGTATAGTAGGAGGATATATAGACTTGCTTTTATACAATCAAGATGAGTTTATAAAAAGAGCTGAAGAAGTACTAAAAAAATATAATTATACATTTAGATTATTAAGATTCAGACAATATTCAGAAATTATAAAGACATTTAATGATTAATTAAATAAAATAATAGTAATGTGCTTTTTTAGTGCATTACTATTTTTTATAAAAACATTTCAGTTAATCTAAAATCCCATATTAATAGTATAATCCAAGTATATATGAATCTCTTATTAGAATTATTAAATTCTATATTAATTTTTATTTTATCGTTATAATTAGTTTCTGTATTGATAATTTTTGTTCTTATGTAAAATTCTTGATTATTGTATGAGTCTTTAAAAGAATAACCGTTAATTTCGTAATAACTTTTATGTTCTGTATTCATATCATATCTTTGAGAAAACGCTTTTACCATGCCGTAGCTTATTTCTATATTTTGTAATTTGTTTAATGCTTCTTCTAAATTATTTATTTTTATATTTGTAAACTGCATTATAGGCTGTGATAATTCATAGTCTTCGAGCTGTTTTTTCCATTTTAATATAATACTCTCTTCCATTTCTATAGGGCTTGATAAACTTACAAAATAATTATTATTTATATTCACTGTATTATCATCGTAATTTGTATAACTTCCGTCACCTGAATATCTGAATGTTGTTATAAAATTATTATTTTCATCAAATAAATTCCAAACTAAATTAATGGCAAATTTATTCATTATTGGATTATCAATAAATATTTCTTTGAAAAAATTGAAATCGTACTTTTTTCCCGTTAGTAGAATTTTTATTAAATTTCTGCTTTGATTTTTTATAATATTTGGAATTTCTTTCTTTATATATTTTATTTCTTCTTTTATACTATCATCAAAATTTTTAGGTATTTGTCTTAATATTTTATTTTCTTTGATATCAAAAAATTCTATAGTATAATCATGTTTCAAAATCATTTTATACTGATTATCATTTACTTCAATTATTCTCTCTCCGTTTTTATCAAAGTCAAAATTTGGTATAGCTTTTAATCCGAATTCATAAACGCTCAAATTATTTTCTTCTGCTATATCCTCAATAATTTTTTCTGCCATATCTTTTACTTCAGATTTTTTACTTTTCTTAAACACATTATAAAGCATATTAATAGCATATTTACTTTTTTTATTAATAGAAAATACAATCAAACATAATTTAGAATCTTTTTCTTTTTTGTAAATCTCTCTTAATGCCTCATCTCCTCCATATATTCCATACATGATGAGAGATGTTTCTTTATTGGTATTTGTGTATATTGTTTTAATGGCATTTATAAATGATTTTTCATCAAGCAAATTGATAATATAATCTATTTGTTTTATTCTGTAGGCTTCTCTTTTTAATTCTAAATATGATAAGTAAATATATTTTATTATTCTCTTATCTATATTTTCTATTTTTATATCATCTATAAATTTTACTTTTTTATCATCTTTTTTATTATAGTTTTTATCTATATAATTATAAACTTCTTCTATGCTATTAAAACTTTCAATATAATTTGGTATTAATTCTTTTAATTCATTATAAAAATTATTTATTAAATATCTTTTAAGGAGATTAACTTTTTTATTTTTATGATTTTCTATAATTTTATATATCTTTTTTACATTGTTTTTTATAAAATCATTTAAATTATTTTTTTCTGCTTTATCTAAAGTCAATGCATATAAATAAATTTTGAATTTAAAAGTTAATTCTAATTTAGAATCTTTATTAAAATTACTCATATCTGTAATACTATCAATATTCCAATCATCTAAATTTTGATTGAATGCTGATGTATTTGAGAACATACTTCCTGCATCTTTTAATTTTTTTGTATTCCAATTATTAATAGGGTGATTAAAATCTCTTGCAAACATAAACATGCATCTCATATTAATAACATTGCTTACATTCCAATTATTAAGAGACTGATTAAATGCATAAGCTAATGAAAACATACCAGACATCTCTTTTACTTTAGAAGTATCCCATTTAAATAAAGGCTGATTGAATCTATATGCCGATGAAAACATATGATTCATATTTTCTACATTACTTACATTCCAATCATTTATATTTTGATTAAAACTCTCAGCACGATTAAACATATCGCTCATACTTTGAACTTTACTTACATTCCAATTATTAAGAGGCTGATTAAAACTTTTAGCATTCATAAACATGCTATTCATATTTGTAACATTGCTTACATCCCAGTCATTCAAAGGCTGATTAAATTTTTCAGCCAAGAAAAACATATAAGCTGTATTTTTCACTTTAGATATATTCCATTTACTAATATCTTTATTAAAATTCCTATTAGCAGAAAACATACCTGCCATATTTTCTACATTAGAAGTATCCCAATTTTCTATACCGTCATAATTATCTCTATTAAAAAAATCAAATAAATTTGACATGTCAGTTATTAAGCTGGTATCTATATCGCCCAAATAAATACTTTCATCTGTTACTAAATCTCTTAATTCTTTCCTGCTTGTAGGTTTATATTTCATTTTAATTCCTATTTTTTATAAGTGTAATAATTTTATATTATGTATTTATTATTACAATATTTTAATTTTATAATATAAGTTTTTTAATGAATATATAGACATTTATTATATATGTACAGTTTTTAATTATAGAATATACCTAAACAACTATATTTTGTCAATTTTTATTTTTTATGAATGTAAATAATATTTTTTTATAATATAAAATATTATTTCATATTGATCAAATATGTTTTATATGTAAGATAAATTACTTATTATCGTACAATAATAAGCAATCAACCGCACATATAGTTGGCATTTGATAAGATGAAACAGTGCCGTGCGGGAAGGTGCCGCAGCTCGCGGTTGACAAACTTAAAATTTTTAGTATATACCTAAACAAATATATTTTGTCAATTTTCAAACAGA
>NZ_JAWLQI010000102.1:0-6260 GCF_036997785.1 Brachyspira pulli | reverse complement strand
TCAAAGTTCATAACAAATATTTCTCCAACATCTTTTTTAACCCATTCATCAAAAATAGATATTAAAAAATCACCGTAACTCTCAGGCTCAACAGAATAATCAGTAACTTTTTCATTTGAATTGCTGTTAGGTATAGAATGAGTCAGAGAAAGTTTTTTAGCTTCTTCATCTGGAAGCCTTTCTACTATAGGAGAAAATTGTATATATTTAATTTTATTTTCTTTGAAGAAGTTATATATTTCCAAAGGATATTTAGAAGAGTATCTGCTTACAGAAGCTAAAACATTAAAATCTATATTATAGTCCTGAAGCAGTTTCAAAGAATTAAAAACTCTGTCAAAAGTACCATTTCCAAAAATATCTTTTCTGTATTTATCATGTATATCTTTATTTCCATCTAAACTTAAGCCAACAAGAAAATTATTCTCTTTTAAGAACTTACACCAATCATCATCTATTAAAAGTCCGTTAGTTTGTAATGAATTAGTAATATTTTTATTGCCTGCATATTTTTTCTGAAGCTTTACAACATCTTTATAAAAATACAAAGAAGCAAGAGTAGGCTCCCCACCCTGCCACACAAAACTTATTTCCGGTATATCCTGCGTTTCTATATATTTTTTTATATAATTTTCTAGCACTTCATAAGACATTTTATATTTTTCAGTACTTTGAAATAATGATTTTTTCTCTAAATAAAAACAATATTCACATTTTATATTACATAAGGGCCGAAAGGCTTAGCCATTAAATGATAACCTTTATTCATATAATCTCCATTTAATATTTTCAACTATAACAATAAAATTAAATCCGCATGCCTCATAATTGAAAAACATGCGGTTTTAAAATAAAAAAACAATAAGAAAAATTATTAAGCATTCATTTCTAGTATTATAATTAGGAGGGATAAAATTAATCCCTCCTACTAAAACAATAATAAAAAAGGGCTATTCTAATAAATCATCACCTAAACTAATATTTACTTCATCTACTTTTCCATTAAATGCATAATTATCTTTATAGTCTAAACTTACTTTAGAGCCTACATCTTCCCCAATACTGAAATAGTCATAAGAAATCATTATAGGCAAAGTATTTATATCTGAAGAAGAAACAACATTTCCATCTATAATCATATCAATTACTCCGCTGTTTACATCATCTTTTTTATAGTCCATAACTATATTATGCTTTCCTGATTCAAGTTTTGAAGGAGATATAACTTTTTGTCTTTCTCCTAAATGATTGTATTCATATACTAAATTACCATCATCATTTACATATAATGCATAACCGCCGTCTAAACCGCCATTTGCATATATAACACCAGAAGCTTTATTAGGAACTTCTACATCAACATTTATTTTATGAGAAACTGATCCTGTATGTGCTGCTGATAATGAGAAGAAATATCCATCTTCTTTTTTATAAGTATAATTTGTTGCTCTAAGTTTTGATGAAGGAGGTCGGTACCAAACTGAACCTACACCAGCATATCCTATACCTTTAGGAACAAAGCTAAAGAATCTGTATAATCTCATATATTCTTCAGCATCTTTTGATACTGCTTTTCCTGTCTGCATAGAAGTAAGCACATCTGAAGCTAATTGTCCGTAACGTTTTGTTAATGTTTCAGGACTTGTTTTATGAACTATATCCATAAGTAAATTTTCTGAGTCATGGAATTCTCTTCTTACTGTTTCATACTTCAAAGCCATTTCTTTTACTTTATCCGGCATAGAAGAAGCTAAGTTTTTCATTTGAGTAGGGTCATTATTTATATCATACAATTCCCATTCCTGAGTTTTAGGATTAGTCACTATAATGTATCCGCTTCCGTCTGCATAGGTTCTGTCAAGCATCATCATTAAAGCTATTTCTTTTCTAGGATTAGTTATATGTTCAGAACTTTCAAAACTTTCTTTAAAAGATATACCCTGCATTTTTTCCTGATCAACTCCGTTAACTTGACTTAAAGGTTCTGCTCCTATAATATCAAGCATGGTAGGAGTTATATCAAATACAGCTATCATATCTTTTGAAATTCTGCCTTTATCAACTATTCCATTAACCCAAGAAGCTATACAGAAAGTTTTAACTCCGCCGTAATGTGCTTTAGTTTTAAAATATCTTAATGGAGTATTTGAAACATTAGCCCAACCGCTGTTATATTCTGTTCCGTATACAGCACTTCCAAACTCATCTATCAAATTGTATTGAGTATCTATATCATGAACATATAAGTTTTCATTAGCATGAGCCATTAAACTTCCGGTTCTTCCTCCATTATAATTTGCTCCATTATCTGAAACTACTATAAATATAGTATTATCATATACGCCTCTTTTTTTCATTTCTGAAATTAAGCGTCCTATTTGTTCATCAGTATGTTCTAAAAAGCCTGCATAAGTTTCCATATGTCTTATAGCAACTGCTTTTTCTTTTTCTGTCAAACTATCCCAAGCAGGTACATCTTCATTTCTTTCCGACAATATTGCATCGGCTGGCATTATACCTAATTCTTTTTGTCTTTCAAATATCTTTTGTCTTTCAACGTCCCAGCCATGATCAAATTTGCCTTTATATTTGTCTATATATTTTTTAGCAACATTAAAAGGGCCATGCATAGCACCGAATGCCACATAAGCGAAGAATGGCTCATTCTTAGATTCATCAATATATTTTAATGTTCTATCAACTATATCTTTACTCAAATGATAATCAGGATCTGAAGTATCCGGAACTATAAACTCATCGCCTTCTATAATACCGCCCGGCTGAAATTGATTAGCCTGTCCTGCTATAAAATTATAATTCTTATCGAATCCCTTTCCTGAAGGTCAATGATATTTATCTCCATCCGGTGTAAACTCATCATAAGGGCCTAAATGCCATTTACCTATAGCATAAGTATTATATCCGTTTGCTTTTAAAGTATGAGTGATAGGGGCATGTTCCGGCTTTATTCTTCCTGCCATATTAGGTGCTAATTCTCCGAAATCAACATCGCTTACAACTCCCATTCCAACCTTATTGGCTTCGCACCCTGTAAGAAGTGATGCTCTGCTTGGCGAACTTAATGGAGAAGTAAAATAATTAACATACCTTATACCATTTTGAGCCAAAGCATCAATATTCGGTGTGGATATGCTTGAACCATAACAGCCTAAATCACCGAATCCCATATCATCTAATACTATATAAACAATATTAGGCTTCTCTGATTGAGTTTCAGTTGAACATGATACTGCAGATGCCGCTATGAGTACAGATGAGCCTATACAGAAACCTTTTTTTAAATTATTATTGTTTTTCTTCATATACTATTTTATTCTCCTTACAATTCCGTATTTTTTATATATATCTAAACAACTATATTTTATCAAAAATGATTTTTTTTAATTTTAAATGTCTGCAGGGCTTTGCCCACCACTCTGTGTGCTATGCAGCACCCCACTTCTTTTGCGACCGAAGGGAGTGCCTTTGGCGTGCCACAAAGAAGCAAAAAGGCTATATTTTAGCTTAAATTGATAAATTATATTACATATAAAATAATTTTAGTATGATTTAGTACTAATTTTACATTTGCACTTTCGAGGATATAAGGTTCTTTGACGAAGTCCGCCTGCAACCGAAGGAAGTGCCTTTTAGGTATGTTGTGCAGCGGGGAAAAAGAACAACAAAATAATTTACAAATACTAATTATATAGCTATTTTGTTATAATCATTATGTCCTTCAACTGTTACTTTCTCTAAATCTCCGCTGTATTCAAAATGTCCTCTGCCTTCATATCTATCGCTTACATTGCCTTGTAAATCTCTTCCAACTGACATTCCGTCTGTTGTATTTGCTGTCATAGGATATACTTTAGGTAATACGAGTTTTCCGACTTCTTTATCATTTACTAATAATGAAGCCCCTCCTGAATCCTTACCAGTTTTTATGTATTTCACTTTTATAACTAACTCACCTAAAGGCAAAGGCTCATTTAATTCTATATGATATTTTGCGTCATCGTATATATATTCATAATTTAATTTATTATTTATTATATATAATGAATATCCTCCGTAATGATTACCAAATGCCAATAATACGCCTTCCTCTGCTGATGATTTTCTATTTAAATAAGCTGTTATATCATAAGAACGGTTTAATGCTGTAGGTATAGCTGATATATTAACATTTATACTTGATGTATTTGGATATAATGTTAAAGAGTTTTTCTTTTCTATATTCGCACTTAATTGCTTAGCTATTAGTTCAACATGCACTCTATCATCAAGAGGATTAACTTTGTATTTTTCTGCCTCTTTATCCCATAAGTTTTTCATCTCTTTTAATTTGCTCTCATTTTCTTTTGAAATATCTTTAAGCTGAGAGAAATCGGTATTCAAATCATAAAGAGCAAAATTATCATTATCAAAACTATCACCCTTTTTATGAGAAATTGATAAGAAGTATCCATTATCATATAAGCCCCTATTTCCATAAAGTTCAAAATACTGAGCAGTTCTTTTAGTATCAGCATTTGCATCATTGAAAGTAGGAACTAAACTATATCCATGCAAAGGCATTTGTTCTATACCATCAACTGTTTTAGGTTCTTTTATGCCTGTAATGTCCAATACAGTTTTTGCTATATCTGTAACGAAACTAAATTGTGTTCTTATGCTTCCATTTTGTGATTTATCAATACCTTTAGGATAATGTATTATTAAAGGTACTCTTATACCGCCTAAATAATTTGCACTTTCTTTATAATATCTAAAAGGAGTAGCAGAAACCTGTGCCCAGCCTTGAGGATAATTAGGTGCTAATTTAGAAAATTCATTTATTCTCTTAACATCTTTTTCTATATCTGACATAATACCATTTTTTATATTAACAGTATTCAAAGTTCCTGTAGCTTTTCCAGATGGAGAAGGGCCATTATCAGCTATTAAGAATATTACAGTATTATCAAGCTCTCCCATATCTTCCAATGCTTTTATTAATCTTCCTATTTGTGCATCAGTATGTTCTATGAAAGCGGCATAATGTTTTTCATATTCTATAAATAATCTATTTGTATCTTCATCAAGTTCATTCCAAGGCTTAACATTTTCATTCAATGGAGAAAGTTCTGCATCCATTGGTACTATACCTAATTCTTTTTGTTTTTTTAATCTCGACTCTCTTATTTTATCCCAGCCTACATTATAAACATTCTCATACTTCTTAACATATTCTTCCGGTACCTGATGAGGTGAATGTGCTGCACCTGTTGCATAGTAAAGCATGAAAGGTTTTTCTTTTGATATTGATTTATGGCTTTTAATATAATAAATAGCTCTGTCTGTAATATCTTCTGTCAAATGATAATTATCATCATATACAGTATCAACATGAGTATTTCCATCAACAAGTTCAGGATTAAATTGATCAGTTTCTCCGTCCATAAATCCGTAGAACTTATCGAATCCTCTTCCTAAAGGCCAATTATTATAAGGTCCTATGCTGCTGGTTTCCCATAGAGGAGCCACATGCCATTTACCTACCGCATAAGTATTATAATTATTATCTTTAAGTACTCTTGGTGTTAAAGCTGCTGTATTTGTTATTTGTGCTGTAGAATGAGGAGCATTTAAAGTATAATTAGCAAGCCTTCCCATACCTACAGAATGAGAATTTCTTCCGCTTAAAAGTGCTGCTCTTGTAGGTGAACTTAAAGGAGTAACACAAAAATTATTATAGCGAAGTCCGTTTTCTGCTAGCTTATCTATATTAGGCGTGCTTATCTTTGAACCGTAACAGCCTAAGTCCGAAAAGCCCATATCATCTATAACTATATAAACAATATTGGGCTTTTCTATATTATTATTAGCTAAAACTACACTATTATCAGCCGCCGAATTATTATCATTACAGCTTACACTTATCATTGATGAACTTAATGCACCTGCAAATAATAATGATTTAGAAAAAATATTATCTTTATTCATAAATATTAATAAACTCCAAAATTAATCTTATTTACAGTATTAGAACAAATATTCTGAACAATTTTTCTATAATTATACAATATAGCTGTATTTTGTCAATTGTTCTGAAATAAATTTCTAAAATTTAAATATAAATTTATTAATATTTATTAAATTGATTAAATGAATAATAATTTATAAAATAAAATTATTGAAGATATACTGAAAATTTTTAAATTTTCCAAAAAGTATTTTTTAAGTTTTTTGTTTGTGGTGGCTTTGCCCCCACACCC
>NZ_JAWLQI010000101.1:0-6478 GCF_036997785.1 Brachyspira pulli | reverse complement strand
ATTTTATAATATTAATTATTTTTATAAAATACTTGTTTTTTTGTTAATATTAGTTAGTATATAAAAAATAGGTTTTAAGGTATTAAGGTATGAAATTTATATTTTCAAGATTTTTAATAGGTACAATTGTAATAGTGATAGGTGCTTATATACTGCTTCAATATGTTTTTCATATTTATATTCCGGCATTGGCATACACCCCAGTATTTACAATAGTAGTAGCTCTTTTGATAATAGCTTGGGGTTCATCTATGATTTTCGGCAGAGGCTTTTACGCTTCAAAAATAATTTTAGGATTATTTGTAATAGGTACGGGAATATATGTTCTTGTAAGATACTGTTTCAATATTAATATGCCTTTTATATTATACACTCCTATATTTAGAATGATCATAGGAATGATTATTATTTTTCTTGGCGTATATATACTTCTAGGGGCACATTATGTAGGAGATAATATACCAAAGAATAAAAAATCAAAATATAATGTATATTTCAAAACAAGAACTATAGATTTATCAGATTTAGAAATAGATAGAAATAGATGTATAGATGTAAATACTGTATTTGCTGACACAGTGATTTTAATTAGCGATAAAGTACAGGTTCATATAAAGGCTTCAAGTGCTTTCGGAAGTATTTCGCTTCCAACAGGCGACAGTATAAGTTTCGGCGAAACTAATTTTGTAATGGGCACTTATGACAATATACTTTATTTGAACACAAATGCAGCATTTGCTCAAATTAGGATTTTATATAAATAACAATATTAAAATCATTTATATAATATCAGGAAAGTTAATATGTATATAATATCAGGAAATAAAAAAGGAAGAAAAATTATAACTCCTAAAAGAGATTTTAGACCTACTCAAAGTAAAGTAAGAGAGGCTTTTTTTAATATAGTTGATATAGAAAATAAAACTTTTTTGGATCTTTGTTCAGGAAGCGGTGTTATGGGATTTGAGGCTCTAAGCAGAAATGCCAAGCATGCTACTTTGATAGAAATAGACAGAGAAGCTGTTAAAACTATATTTATAAATGCCAAAGAAATATTCGGAAATGATGAAAATCTTTATAAGATAAAAAGAGTTTCAGCTGATGATTATGTGAAAAAAACTAATGATAAATTTGATATAATATATTTAGATCCGCCTTATCATTCAAAAATATATTTTGATGTTATAAAAAATATAATAGAGAGAAGAATATTAAATGATAATGGACTTTTTGCTGCAGAGTTCGGTGCTGATTATTATAAAAAATTCTTGGAAGATGAAGCCTTTCAAGATATAGTGAAAGATGTAATGAACTATGAAGTAAAATGCTATGGAGAAAGCATATTAGTAATTTTTAAATATATTTAGTGTATACCTAAACAATTATATTTTGTCAACTACTAGCCGTAGCGGCAACCCGCACAGTATAGCTTATTCTTACAGAATGTCCTCTATAAGTGCGGCTAATTACTTATTATTGTGTAAAAATTAATAATTTATCTTATAGCAAGACATTTTTAGTATGATTTAGTAGTAATTTTGCACTTGCACTTTCGCGAAGCGTATCCGAGCCTGTCGAGGATATAAGGTTCTTTGACGAAGTCCGCAGAGCGTATGCGGCGGGAAAAAGTTGACTAAAAAAATGATAAACTTAAAAATTTTTAGTATATACCTAAACAACTATATTTTGTCAATTTTTACTTTTTTGTAAATGTAATTTTTGTTTATTAATAGTATAAAATATTATTAAGTTTTGTTTGAAATGTGAAGTAAAAACAAGATTTGTGTCAAAAATACAGTCTTTCGCGAAGCGTATCCGAGCCTGTCGAGGATATAGGTTCTTTGTGTCAATACCACAGGCACTCCCTGCGGTCGCAAAAGAACTGGGGGGGTTACGAAGTACGCAGAGCGGTGGGGCTAGTCCCCACAAATAACCTAAATTTAAAATTGTATTTTTTGACAAACTCTAAAATTTTTGGTATATACTGTGTCAATTCTATATTATTTTATTGATAATGTATAAATAAAAATTGACACAATATAATATTTAATTAAAAATTCTCATTAGTTACTATAAACAATTCCCCTTGAGGTGTTACTATATAGGCTTCTTTGTATTTAAAAGCCTCATTAGTAAAAAAGTTAGTACCCATCAAAAATGCTGTTGTTGATAAAGCATCAGCTTCCTCAGCATTGGTATGCACTATAGTGGCTGATATACTGTTGTATGTAGGATATCCAATTGAAGCATCTATTATATGATGATAATTGGTTCCGTCCTGTGTAAAATATCTCTCATAATCACCGCTAGTAACTATAGTATAATTTGTAGATTCGAGTAATCCCAAATAACCGTCAGTATCATTTCTCGGATTTCTTATTGCTACCACCCAAGCTTTTCCTTTATTATTAACTCCATTGGCATAAGTATCTCCGCCGTAATCTATTAAATAATTTTTTATATTGTTTTTTTCAAATATAGTTTTTAACTTCTCTATAATATAGCCTTTACCATAAGATCCAAAATCAAAAGTTAATGGCTTTGATAACTGCAATATTTTTTTATTATCTTCATTTGTTATTATAGATGCCGCTGAATAATCTATATTATTTAAAGCATTATCTATTTCAGATTGTTTTGGTACTGTTTGATTTTCTTTAACACCAAATCCCCAAAGCTCTATTAAAGGTCTTACGCTTATATCAAATGAGGGATTTAATTTTGAATATCTCAAACCTGTAGACATTATATGTGCCATTTCATCGGATATTGGTATTTCTCTTTTTCCTGATAAACTTTCTTTATTAATCTTCGCTATTTCAGATGATTCATTATATGGATTTAGTATATAATCTATTCTGTTTATTTCATTAGTAATGCTGTCTACTAATTTTTCCATTCCTTTTGCTGAAGTTTGAGCTGTTATATTAAGTATAGTATCGCTTATAATAACTGTTGCTCTTACATATTTTTCCTTGCTTCTATAAAATGAAACTGCTAATATCAATGCCACCGCTATTATAGGTATAGCAAAATAAATCTTTTTTTTCATGATTATAATTCCTAATTTTTTTAATAAAACATTAATAAAAAATGATTGTAAAAATATATATAATATTCAATAAAAATCAATAATATTAAAGAAATAGAATCAATAAATTATAGTATGTTGTATATGTAGTAAAAAATTAAGCGTTAATTAAAGATTTTGTAAAAAAATCGTAAAATAAAAGTAAAATATATTGACATTAATTAGTTTTCTGCTATACTTATAATTGTAAAGATAATTTACAAGGTACCTGCTTATAAAATAATAATAAGGAGATTAACTATGACAAAAAGATTATTTGTTTTATTAATATCATTAACTATTTTTTCAGCATCAAGCTTATTT
The DNA here is from genome assembly GCF_036997785.1 of Brachyspira pulli. Classification (NCBI taxonomy): domain Bacteria; kingdom Pseudomonadati; phylum Spirochaetota; class Spirochaetia; order Brachyspirales; family Brachyspiraceae; genus Brachyspira; species Brachyspira pulli. The sequence continues at coordinate 3,084 of NZ_JAWLQI010000101.1, read as the reverse complement.
GCAGATTGGGTAGTTCCAGCTTCTTCACTTCCGCAGAAAGCTAGATCATTTATACAGCAAGTATATCCTGGTGTTCAAATATGGAAAGTAGAAAGAGATGACGGAAAATTTGAAGTTAGTTTATCAAATGGTTCTAAAATAGATTTTATGCCTAATGGAGAATGGGTAAACATAGACGGAGAATATAATCCTGTACCTATGAATGTATTACCTCCAGCAGTTGCAAACACAATAAAAAAGACTTATCCTCAAGCTATGGTTGTAGATGTAGAAAAAGAGTGGGGCAATTTCAAAATAAAACTTAATAATATGATGGAATTATACGTATCATCTAATGGACAGTTAATGGGACAGCAATTTGATGATTAATTGAGTTTTGATAGGTTTATGAAAACATATGGTTTATGAAAATGTAGTAAGAGATGCTGTATTTATTATATGGCATCTCTTCTTTTTATTATAATATTAATAAAATTTATTTTGTTAAATTATTTTGATTTTTTATTTATTGCTCATCAAAGTGTTCATTATAATTTATATAAATGAAACTCTGTTTATATCTTATTCATTAATTATATTTATATCAATTCATAAAGTAGTAACTAAATATAATATTTTTATATTAAAAATTTATACAAAAAAGGAGATCAGATTTTTCTAATCTCCTTTGATTTTTAATCAATAAATCTTTTTATAATAAATAAAAAATTATTTTTCTAAATAAGAATAATGGAATCTGTATTTTCCAAGCGGATCTAATTTATAATCTTTAAGTTTTTTAGATACCATTAAAACATTAGATCTGTAATGTATAGGTATTATAGGCATATCATACATAAGTATAGATTCAGCATTATGAAGAACAGTCATTCTATCTTTAGGATTAACTATATGTTTAGAAGATTCAATAAGTTTATCATATTCAGGATTATTGTATCCCGGATTGCTAGGAGCATAACTTAAATATAATTCTAACATAGTCATAGGGTCATTATAATCACCAGTCCAACCGCTTAGAACCATTTGATAACTTAAATCTCTGAAACTTTGAAGTATAACAGACCATTCTCTAGGTACAATAACGGCATCAACTCCGATATTTTTCCACATTTGCTGTATAGCTTCAACCATTACAACATTACCGTCATTTGCAACTAATACCTCTATAACAGGATAATTTTCTCCGTTAGGATATCCTGCTTCAGCCATAAGTTTTTTAGCTTCTTCAATATTTTTTTGATAATCATTGCTTTGTACGCTTATATAATCTCCTCCATTGGCTCTGAACTCTCCTTCATAATCGCTTATTAGAGGAGGAACAAAAGCTCCTGCAGGTATTTGACCGGATCTGTTTACTGATTCTACTATGTAATTTCTATCGATTGCAAGAGCCAATGCCCTTCTTACTCTTGAGTCTTTAAACGCTTCATTTGTTAAGTTCATCTCAAAATATACAGTACCATAAGCCTGATTCATTACTATTAAATCTTCTTTTTTTAAGTTATCTATTTCTTGAGCCGGTACCAAATTAGAAAAATGTACTTGTCCGTTTCTTAAAGCAGCTAATGCAGTATTTTTATCTGATATCATAGAAACAGTTATTTGTTTAGCTACTAATTGATCTTTGTCATAATAGTTGGTATTAATTTCCATTACTATTTTATCATCTCTGATTCTCTCAACCATTTTATAAGGACCGTTTCCTATATAAGTTTCTGGTTTTTCTACCCAAGTATCACCATATTTTTCTATAATATCTTTTCTTACCGGTACAAACATATCAGCAAGTTCTAAAAAATATGCAGTAGGATTTTCTAAAGTTATTTCTAATGTGTAATCATCTATTTTTTTTATTCCTAATTCTTCTACCGGCATTTCACCATGAAAGATTTTTAAAGCATTTTTTATAGGTGCCATAAGTGCAGCATAAGGAGCAGCAGTATTAGGATCAACAAATCTTCTGTAACTATATACAAAATCATCAGCAGTTACTGGCTGTCCGTCAGACCATTTTGCATTAGTTCTTAAATAAAATAAATAAGAGAGTCCGTCTTCACTCATGCTATAATTTTCAGCAATTCCTCCTGTAAGTTTTCCGTCTTTATCTTTTTTCATAAGTCCTTCAAAAAAATGTCTTATATAAACAGTTCCTGCACTTGCAGTATTAAGATGAGGATCTATAGTTGCTACTTCTCCTCCAAGCGATACAACTATTTCATCTTTTGATACTTCTTTTTTTGATGAACAAGATAATATTAAAGCTGATAATAAAATGGCTGTATATATAATCCTTTTCATTATAAATAATCTCCTTTTTTGATGTGTTATATATTTTAGTATAAAATAGTAAAAATACAATATGTTAACTTTTGTGTATGTTTATAATAAAATGTTATTTTTAATGAATTATATTTATATAGCAAGTAATATATGGTTTATATTTTAATAAAGTTAAGTATTTTTTATGTTTTTGAAGTTATTGAAAATATTAAGACTTTTATAATAATAGGGCAGAGTAAAAAATTAGATATATTAATTTGATTGATAGTTTATAAATATATTCTATCAATCAAATTAAATAGCTAAAATTATTTTGCGGTAGTATTAGTAACTATATCAACAGAACAGTAATTAAATCTATGTCTTCCAAGAGGATTCAAAACTAAGCCTTTAAGATTTGGATTAACTATTAATGAATCAGCTTTATAATATAAAGGTATTATAGGCATTTCATCTAATAATATAGCTTCGGCTTGTCTCATATTTTGCATTCTTAAATTGTTATCATGCGATTTTTTTGCTTCTAATATTAAATTGTCATACTGAGCATTTGAAAATCCTGAGTGATTAACACCTCCGTAGCTAACCATAATATCAAGCATTGTCATAGGGTCATAATAATCACCAGTCCAGCCCATTCTAGCTATTTGATATTTTTTTCTTGTTAGAGCTAGTAATGTAGCAGGGAATTCTTCTTCTTCCAATTTAATATCTATATTTAATGCTTCTTTCCACATTTGCTGTATGGTTTTTCCAACTTCATAGAATATACTGAAAATTTTTAAGTTTGTCATTTTTTTTAAT
>NZ_JAWLQI010000100.1:0-6503 GCF_036997785.1 Brachyspira pulli | reverse complement strand
TTGCTGCCTACAATACGCAGAGCGTCGGTAAAAGAACTGGGGGGCTGCGTAAAAACACAGCGTGGTGGGCAAAGCTCTGAAAATATTTTAAATTTAAAAAAATTATTTTTGACAAAATATAGTTGTTTAGGTACAATTTATTTTTTTAATTGTCTATAGTAGTTTATGAATATATCATAAGGATAAAGTTTAAAAGAATCATTATAAACATTCTCTAATAAATTTTTTATTAAATTAAGTTTATATTTAAAATCTTTATTTTTATCTCTTATCTTATTAAACTCTAATAAAAAAGATTTTTTTACTATTTTCATAAAAACACTAATTCTAATCATTTCATCAAATAAATGACCATTAGGTATTTTTAATTTTTTCATTATCAAAAAGAAAATAGATAAAAAATAAAGAACTGCAGCTATTCTGATAAAATAAATAAAAGTAAAATCAGCACCTACTTTATCAATATAAAATCCAAAAACATTATAATATTCGCCTCTGGAATTAAATGCCTGAATGATAAATATAGCTAAGAAATAAGGAATTAAATGCAATAGCTTTTTTATAGTCATAAAAATAGATTTAGTAAATATTATATGAAGTATAAATAAAGCTATTGCAATATATATTAAAAAATTAACGTTTACAAAGAATATAGTTATTAATATAAATAAAGCTAATATAATAGAAACTATATAAAACATTATTTGTTTACGCGTTCAACGTAGCTGTCATCTCTAGTATCAACTTTAATTTTATCACCTATATTGATGAATAAAGGAACATTAACTTCTATACCTGTTTCAAGTTTAGCAGGCTTTAAAGTAGAACCTGTAGTATCGCCTTTGAAACCTGGTTCTGTATAAGTAACCTCTAATATAACATGTATAGGGAAACGTACTGCTGTAACCTCATCATTAATATATTGTAAATCAACTTCACTATTGTCTAATAAATAATATTTGCTGTCGCCCAATATATCAGCATCTACATGAACTTGTTCATAATTATCTAAAATCATAAATACATAATTATTACCTTCTTCATAAAGATATTGAGCTTTTTTATATGATATATCAGCTTCTTCAACACTTTCAGTAGATGAAAAAGTTTTTTCTATCATATTTCCTTTAAGCATATTTTTTAATTTGGTTTTCACATTTGCCTTTCTTTGCTGTGCTCTGTGAAAGTGTGCGTCTACAACTAAATAAGTTTCTCCATCTAAAATTATAGCGTCGCCTTTTCTTAAATCATTTACTGGTAACATTAAAAACCCCTAAAAAAAATTTTTGATTATTTATTTTTATTAATTAAAAAACTGTACAAAAGATAACAATTTTATATTTTTAGTGTAAAAATATTATTAATTGTTTGTAACTGCCTTGATTATGAATAAAAATTATTCGGCAGTAATACCTAATTTGCTGTCAACGTATTCTTTATTCAATTCAAATACCTGTTTTTCTTTATCATCTGTAGGCATATCATACATAGCATCAAGCATAACACGTTCAAATAAAGCTCTTAAGCCTCTAGCTCCTGTATGTTCTTCCATAGTCTTTTTAACTATAGATTTTAATGCCTCATCATCTATTTTTAATTCTATATTATCATAAGAGAATAATTTTTGATATTGTTTAGTTAAAGCATTTTTAGGCTCTTTTAATATCTTTAAAAGTTCTTCTTCTTTAAGTTCTTCTAAAGTAGCTATAACAGGAAGCCTTCCTATAAGCTCTGGTATAAGACCATATTTAACTAAATCTTCTGTTGAAATACTTTTCATTATCTCATCATAATTGAGATTATCCATAGAATTAACTTCTGCTGCAAAACCTAAACCTTTTTTTGATGTACGCTCTGCAATAGATTTCTCTATGTCAATGAAAGCTCCGCCGCAAATGAAAAGTATATTAGACGTATCTATATGTAAATTATCCTGATGAGGGTGTTTTCTTCCGCCATGAGGAGGAACAGTTGCAACAGTACCTTCTACTATTTTTAATAATGCCTGCTGTACTCCTTCACCTGATACATCTCTTGTTATAGAACGTGATTCACTTTTACGTGAAATTTTATCTATTTCATCAATATATATTATGCCTTTTTCAGCCAATTTTATATCGCCGTCAGCATTTTGTATAAGTCTAAGTAAAATATTCTCTACATCATCACCTACATAACCAGCTTCAGTTACTGTAGTAGCATCAGCGATAGCAAAAGGTACATTCAAAGCCTTAGCTAAAGTTCTTGCTAATAATGTTTTACCGCTTCCTGTAGGTCCTATTAAAAGAACATTAGACTTTTCTATTTCTACATCATTTTTATCTTCAATATTTTGAGTGATTCTTTTATAATGATTATAAACTGCTACAGATAATACTTTCTTAGCATAATCCTGACCTACAACATATTCATCAAGCAAAGATTTTATTTGCTTTGGAGGAAGTATAGTTATTTCATGTTCTTTGCTTTTCTTTTTGTTTTGAGAATGTATATTAAAATAATCATTAGCTATAGCAGAACAATCAGAACATAAATATCCTTCATTACCTTCAATATATCTGCTTAATTCTTTTAATTCTCTGCCGCATAAAGAACAAACTTCTTTTTTATCATTACCCTTTTTAGACATAATTCTCCAATTTTCAACTATATTATTTTATACAAAATATAAAAGCTGCAATAAGTTAAGATAGTATATTTTATATTATAATATAACTATTGCAATAAAAAAATTAAAAAATAAAGCTAATAAACTTATTAAAGAATATTAGCTTTATTTATTGTATTTAATTTAATATTATTCTCTGCTAGAAAAAACTTTATCTATTATTCCATATTCTTTAGCTTCATCAGCACTCATGAAATAATCTCTGTCCATATCAGCTTCAAGTTTTTTAATATCCTGACCTGTATGATTAGCCATAATATTATTAAGTATGCTTTTTAGACGTATAGTTTCTTTTAATTGTATTTCCATATCAGTAACCATACCTCTTGAACCGCCTGAAGGTTGGTGTATCATTATTCTTGAATTAGCAGTAGCAAATCTTTTACCTTTAGCACCGCCTGCAAGAAGTAAAGCACCAGCTGAAGCAGCCTGTCCTACACATAAAGTAGCAACATCAGGCTTAACATACTGCATAGTATCATACATACCTAAAGCAGCAGTTACAACTCCTCCTGGACTATTTATGTATAAAGATATATCTTTTTCAGGATCAGCAGATTCCAAAAATAAAAGCTGTGCTATAACTATATTAGCAACATCATCATTGATTTCTCCGCCCAAAAAGATAATTCTATCTTTTAAAAGTCTCGAATATATATCGTACGAACGCTCACCTCTGCTTGTCTGTTCTATTACATAAGGTATAGTCATATAATTCTTCTCCAAATCCATAATTTCCTCTTAATTTCTAAAGACTATTTATAAATTAATATCCGCCCCAAACATCATTTTCTTCTGGTTTGAATTTACCAGCATCTTTTTCTGTAACATTAACATGCTCTTTTACATAATCTAAAATAGCTTCAGAAGTTGCTCTGTTTTGAGCATCACGCATTATATAGTTAATAATATTTTGCTGTTCTTCTTTAGGGCGTTTTGAAAGTCCCATATAGCTTTGATACTGATACATTCTATTAGCATATTCTTTTGCTTTTTCTTCATTTACTGTAATAGAATCTTTATAAGTTTCAGCAAGTTTAGCCATAATCATATCGAAAGTTATTTGTTTTCTTACACTTTCTTCATATTCTTTTTTGATATCAGCATCAGTTTTAGCAACAGAAATTAAGAAATCAGTTTTGCTCATACCTCTGCTTGACATACTTCTTTCAAATTCATCTAAAGAAATTTGTAATTGTTCTTCGTAATAACCTTTTGGAAGTGTTATATTAACTAATTCTATTAATTTATTGAATAAAGTATCATTTATAAGTTCGCTGTCAGCTTTATCTTCAGCTCTTTTTACTAAATGGTCTTTTAATGATTCTTTTACTTTTTGTCTGTCTTCTTCTTTTGAATCATCTTTCATATCTGGTTTTTCTACTTTTAATATATTCATTATTAAAGTAGCTTCTACTCCGTCTACATAAGTAGTAAGAAGTTTTTTATCGTCTTTTTTTACACCAACAGCATTTTTAGCGAATATACTGTCATCTTCATCATCGCTTGCAACTACTGTTAATTCTTTATTGTATTTTTTGTTGTTTTCATCATCGAATTCTATTTTTACTTGAACTCTGTCGCCTATTTCTGATTTTGATTCACTTTCATCAAAATGAGAGAATCTTTGTAAAGAAAGTTTATAAGCTTCTTCTACTACACTGTCATCAACAGAATATTTATTTTTTTCTACACTTATTGAAGCTAAATCTGGCAAATCAAATTCAGGTATAGGATAATATTCATAACTAAGATGTAAGCCGTCTTCTTTATTTTCTAAATTTAAAAGTTTAGGGGTACCTAAAGCCTTAACATTTTTTTCATCATGATAAGTATTCCAAGCTTCTTCTATTAAAACCTCATTAGTAGCACCTTCCAAAGCTTCTCTATATCTTGAAAGTATAATATTATTAGGAGCATGACCTATTCTAAAACCTTTAATATTAACTCTAGGCTTATAATATTCTATTTGTTTTTGTAATTCTTTATCATAAGCTTCTTTAGAAATTGTAAGGTTAAGTGTAACTAGATCTTTATCATCAGTTGAAGTTTCAAAATTTAAATCTTTAATATCCATTTTCAATAATACCCTTTAAACTTTAAAATTAAATAAATTATATAAAAAAAGAACCCCAATAGAAAAATATCTACTGGGGTTCAAGATGAGCGGGAAACGGGGCTCGAACCCGCGACAGTCTGCATGGCAAGCAGAAACTCTACCAACTGAGTTATTCCCGCATAGACATTGATAGTAATATACCATAAAACAAAAAAATGTCAACACTCACAATATTAAAAATCATAAAAATATTTTCAAATTTAAGAAATTATTTTAAAATTTCCCTACTCCGTCTTCATTATTGCTTAAACTTACATAATCAGCCTTTTTCTTCACATCTTCTTCAGCATTTCCCATAGCTACACCGACACCAGAATACTCAATCATCTCTATATCATTATAATTGTCGCCAAAGGCAATAACTTCTTCTCTATTTATGCCTTTCTTTTCACATAGCCATTTTAAGGCACTTCCTTTATTTATTCCTTTAGCCAATATCTCTAAAAAACTTGGGTGAGAAAATGATGTATGAACATCAAAATTTGACCTTATTTCATTTTGGAGTTTTAACAATTCATCATTATCGCCTATAAATACCATTTTGCTGAAATTGAAATCTTCAATATTTTCAAGTCCTACTATAGTATCTGTGATATTTTCCTTTTCTATATATCTTTCATAATAAAAATCCGGCTCTGAAACTATATATTTATCTCCGCTATAAACATGCAAATATACTTTATACTTTTTACGCAAATCTATTATTGCTTTAGAATAGTTTTCATCTATTACTTTATTGTATACAAAATTTCCATTAGTATCAGCTATCATGGAACCATTAGAAACTATAGAATAATTATCATTATTAATTATCTCTTTATAACGCTGCATACCATTAAAAGCTCTGCCTGTAGAAAGTATTATTTCTATACCCTCTTTCATCAAATATTGAAAAACATTTTTATTATAATCGCTTATTTCACTATCACTATTTAAAAATGTCCCGTCTAAATCTGTTGCTATTAATTTTATATTCTTATCCATAAAAAATATATTATCATAAAATTTAGCAAAAACAAGTATTAACAATCAAATTATAAACATCTTTAAAACATATACTACAATATTTATTTTCTATAATATATATTTTTTTATAAATTAATAAAATTTTATAATCAATATTTGCTTTTCATACTAAAAATCATGCTATATATAGACTCTAAAACAAAAAATAAAAAATAATGTTTGTTTATTTTTGATAAATATTGTATAATAAAATTAGAACAAAGCTATATTTTAAAAGGAGTTTACAAATATGGTTACAGCTATTACAACAAGTGACACAACTAATACTTATGTTACTTCAATAGGCGGGGTAAATGTAACTGTTAGAAATAATTTTTCTGATAAAACAGCTACAGTCGAAGTAGAACCTAAAATTACAGGCGGTGCTTTAAACGTTCAAGGGTAACATTTTCCCCTTTTCGTATATAATTATCGGTTTTTTAGTTTTTTACTTTAATAATTAATTAGTTATTTGTTCATTAAAGTTAATGGGACTATTTGTGGGAGATAGTCCCATTAACTTTATCTTTATTTGTCATTTTTTTATTCAACTTTTTCCAGCCGCATACGCTCTGCGGACTTCTTCAAAGTTGCTATATCCTTGACAGGCTCGGATACGCTTAGCGAAAGTGCAATTATAAAATTAGTACTAAATCATACTAAAATTGTTTTACATGTAAGATAGGTTATTAATTTGATCTAAAATATAGC
>NZ_JAWLQI010000099.1:0-6744 GCF_036997785.1 Brachyspira pulli | reverse complement strand
AATTATGTGTATTTATTATTTATAGAGCAGGCACAAAACATGATGCCTACTCTATAAAATATCAAAAATTAAAATAAATCTGTCAATCTAAAATCCCAAATCATTAATACTAATAAAGTATAAATAAATCTTTTACTTACTTCCTCACCATTTTCATTATCAAAATTAATATCAATTTTTACTCTGTCATGAAAATCAGTTTTTGAATTAACATCAGCATCTATAGTAAAAGTGTCTCCGTTCTTTGATTTTAATGAATAACTTGAAACAACATCATAGCCTACATACTCAGTATACATTCCATATCTTGCACCGAAAGCCTTGAAAGTACCATAAGCTATTTCTGAATTATCTATTTTTTCTAATTCGCTTTTCAAATTATCTTTATCTAATTTTATAATGGTTAATTGCTGTAATGGCTGTGCTATCTCATAATCTTCAAGCTGTTTTCTCCATTTATCTATAGTTTCATCATCCATTTCTACAGGACTTGCCAAACTTACAAAACTATTATCATCGATTTTTACTTCTTCATCTTCACAGTTTGAATAACTTCCGTCGCCTGAATATCTGAAAGTAGTTACAAAATTATTATCTTTGTCATATAGATTCCATACCAAAGATAAAGCAAATCTATTCATCATAGCATTATCAATAAAAATCTCTTTGAATAAATCATAACTGTATTTATCACCGCTTGCTAATAAAACAGCTAAAAGAGAAGAAGTATTTTTCATAAAGGAAGGAATTTCTTTTCTTAATTTTGTTACTTCTTCTTTTAAATCTTCATCAAAGTTTTGAGGAATCTTTTTTAATTCTTTATTATTTTTCATATCAAAAAGACTCAAAGAATAATCACTATTCAAAATTAATTTATAATCTTCATTCAATACTTTTTCACCTTGAGAATTAAATCCGAAATCAGATGAATATCTTAATTGGAATTCATTATAACTAATATCCATTTTTTCCATCACTTCATCAATTAATTTATCTGCTTCATAACTGACTTCAGATTTTTTTGTATTTGAATATATTTCATATAATAATCTAAGAGCATATTTACTTTGCATATTTAATTTAATTATTAAAAGCGAAAGTTTTGTATCTTTTTCTTTCTTATATATATTTTTTACTGCCTCATCTCCTCCGTATATACCATAAATAAAAGCAGCTGTTTCTTTGTTATTTTCATCATAAACATTTTTAATAAACTTTATAAACGATTCTTTATCAAGTAAATTAACTATATTATCAATCTGCAATAATCTTTTAACATCTCTTTTAAGGAGCAAATATTCCAAATATATATATTTTAAAACTTTATTTGCAACTTCTCTTGATTTATCTTTTATCAAAACCTTATAATCATTGATAAAGCTAACTTTCTTATCATCTTTTTTATTATAATTATCTTCAACATACTTTTCCGCTTCTTCTATAGTTTTGAAATTATAATTATCTGTAACAGATGAAAGTTCTTCGCTAAACTCGCTTTCTAATCTCTTTTTAAATGACAAAACTTTTTTATTTGTGTCTTTTGATATTAAATCATATATTTCTTTGACATTATCTTTTGTAACAGTTAAATAATCTTTATAAGAACCATAAAACGCCTGAAGATACGCTTTGATTCTTAAAGGCAGTTCTTCATACCTTTTAAAACATAAATTACTCATTTCTAATACTTTATTTAAATCCCAGTTTGCTAATGAGTCAAAACTATTATAACCTTCGGCAAAGTCAAACATTCCAAACATTGTTTTTAATTTTTTTGTATCCCATTTATCCAAAGGCTGATTAAAAGATTCGGTACCTCGAAACATAGCTTCCATAGTTTTTACATTGGAAACATTCCAGCTATTTAAAGGCTGATTAAATTTTAAAGCCTCATTAAACATCTGATTCATATTTTCAACCTTTGAAGTATTCCATTTATCAAGAGGCTGATTGAATTTGAAAGCATTTCTAAACATACCTTCCATAGTTTTTACTTTAGATACGTCCCAATCATTAAGAGCATGATTAAAATTAACGCATATACTAAACATATAAGCCATATCTTCAACTTTACTAACATTCCAATTACTTATATCTTGATTAAATGCTTTAGCATAATTAAACATAGCTCTCATAGTTGTAACCTTTGAAACGTCCCACTTGTCTAAAGGCTGATTGAAACTTTCTGCTACCTGAAACATACCGCTCATATTTGTGACATTGGATACATTCCAGCTGTTTAAAGGCTGATTGAATTTTTTACAATTATCAAACATTCTAAACGTATCCTGAACATTAGAAACGTCCCATTTATCTAAAGGCTGATTAAAATCCTGACAATAATAAAACATGAAACTCATATGCTTAACTTTTGATACATTCCAATTATTAAGATTATGATTAAACTTAGCTTTAGAACGGTTTTCATAACTATCATAACTCATATGTGCAAACATATAGGACATATCCTCAACATTAGAAACGTCCCAATCTTCTATGCCTTCAAAATCTTTTCTGGTGCTGTTATGAAAAAGTTCGCTCATATCTGTAATAAGACTTGTATCTACATCATAGAGTTTTATTCCGTCAGTATATACTAATTGTTCTAATTCTTGTTTTGTTTCAGGCTTATATTTCTTCATCAATTTCTCCTCATAATAAGTTTACATAATTATAATACGGATTTATAGTATAATATATATTGTATAATTTTTCTATATTTAAAAAGAATTTTATTTTTGATTATTTCTAAAAATGATTTTATTATTATAGTATGCTATTTATTTTGAAGCATGAAAAATTTTCTTTCCAATCTTCTATTATATAATGAGCTTGTATCAAAACAATCAAGTTTTATTTCATCAGCAAATACTAATTATTTTTTATTAATGTTTTGTATTTATTCATAAATTCATATTTAATTCCTATTTATAAGAAGTTTACATAATTTTTATATTGTTATGCTCAATGTATAAGTTTATTTTATTAATATCTTTAATTACTATTTATGTAAATTTATGTTAAAAAATTAATTATAATTCAATAAAATATATAAAATGTTGAGAAAATAATATTATATGTTAAAATAATACAAATTTATATAGTTTGGAGTAAGAAATGGCAGATAATAAAAGCATAATACAACGCGATGAACTTCACAGCAAAATATGGAAAATAGCGGACGACTTAAGAGGAAGCGTTGACGGTTGGGATTTTAAACAGTATGTACTTGGAATGCTGTTTTACAGATATATTTCTGAACATTTAGCAAACTATATAAATCAAAATGAATGGGACTCTGGAAACAAAGAATTTAATTATGCAGATTTAAAAGATGAAGATGTTGAAGATGTAAAAACTGATATTATAACAGAACAAGGATTTTTTATATATCCTAGCGAACTTTTTGAAAATATAAGAAAAGAAGCTAATAATCAAATCAATAAAGAAGACAGCAAAGATAAACATAATCTAAACGAAAGACTTCAGAAAATATTTAAAGATATAGAAAACTCAGCTAAAGGAACAAGAAGCGATAAAAAAATTGAAGGTCTTTTTGATGATATAGATGTAAACAGCAACAAATTAGGCCCTACAGTATTGAAAAGAAATGAAAGATTAATAAAACTTATAAACGGTATTGCTGATATAGAACTTGGAGATTTTAAAGATCATTCAATCGATGCATTCGGTGATGCTTATGAATATTTGATGGGTATGTATGCATCAAATGCAGGCAAAAGCGGAGGAGAGTTTTTTACGCCTCAGGAGGTTTCTGAACTTCTTACAAGAATTACCGTTACCGGAAAAAGCGAAATTAGAAGAGTATACGACCCTGCATGCGGAAGCGGTTCATTACTTTTAAAATTCAAAAAAATATTAAATGATGAAGAAAGAAAAATATTTTATTTCGGACAGGAAATAAATATCACCACATACAACCTATGCAGAATAAATATGTTTCTGCATGATATAGGTTATGAGAAATTCGATATATCTCATGGAGATACTTTAACAGATCCAAAACATGTAGATGATGAACCTTTTGATGCAATAGTTTCAAATCCTCCCTACTCTATAAAATGGGCAGGCGAAGACAATAGCCTTTTAATAAATGATCCGCGTTATGCTCCTGCCGGAATATTGGCACCGAAATCAAAAGCAGACTTTGCATTTATTCTTCATTCTCTTTCTTGGCTTGATACTGCAGCACTTGCGGCAATAGTATGTTTCCCCGGCATTATGTACAGAGGCGGAGCAGAACAGAAAATAAGAAAATATTTAATAGACAATAATTTTATAGAATGCATTATACAGCTTCCTGACAATTTATTTTACGGCACATCAATAGCCACTTGTATAATGGTATTATCAAAATCAAAGATAGACGGCAAAACTTTATTTATAGATGCAAGCGAAGATTATGAAAAGGCAACTAATAATAACAAATTAAGCGATAAGAATATACAAGATATTTTATCTTATTTTACAAAAAGAGAAACTAAAAAACATAAATGCTATTTAGCTAAAAAGGAAGAGATAGAAGCACAGGACTATAATTTATCAGTATCCACTTATGTAGAGCAGAAAGACACAAGGGAAAAAGTAGATATAAAAGTATTGAATAAAGAAATTGAAGAAATAGTATTGAAGGAAGATAAACTACGCAAAGAAATAGATAAAATCATCAAAGAAATAGAGGAATAATATATAATTAATGAGATTATCAGACGTATTATCAAAAAAAGTATCATCAGAGTTTATACCAGTTGATAATTTTTTTGGATATAAAAAATCTAAAATGGGTAAATCCAAAAAAATAGACATTGGTACTGTAGCATTAAACTTTTTTTGTGAAAAATGTGATGAATATAGAACTTTTTATTCTAGATATGAAGCAGATTGTATATACATAGATGAAAAAAAAGCTAATATAAATTGTATGTTATTTGATAAATGTAATACTTTTATTGTTGTTATTTTCTTAATAGAGATAGAGAATAGTATAACTGATAATTTACCAAAAGTAAGAATATTAAAAAAATATATAAATAAATTTGATAATGTTAAATTAATTGATAATATATATGGAGAATATACAGATAAACTAGAAATGGCAAATATAGCATTTAATGCCAATTTAGGTGCTGGTTCTATTATATATTTACGAAAACTATTTGAATTAATTACAGAAGAAATTGCAGTTAAGTCAGGAATAAGCATTGATTTTACAACTAAAAATGGGAAAAATAAAAAGAAAATTTTCAAAGATTTACTTAAAGAAGTTGATGAAAAATGTAATATAATACCTGTAGAATTTTCAAAAAATAGATATGATTTATTTAGAAAACTTAGTGATATAATACATGGAGAATATGATGAAAATACTGCTATTGAAAAATTTGATGCTTTTTATAGATTAATAACTGGAATATTGGATAATATAAAAAATAAGGAAGAATTAATTGAAGCTTCTAAAAAAGTAGAGTTAAAAGAAGATGAGTAATTTTGAAGATTTAATAAAAAAATACTGTCCCGACAGCGTGGAATATGTACCTATTGGTAGTTTAATGGAACGTGTTAAAGAAAAAGGTAAAGATGATTTAAATATAAAACAAGTATATGTTGTTAGTAATATGAAAGGAATAGTAAGATCTGAAGATTATCATGATAATAGTATTCATAGTGATGACACTTCAAACTATACTATTTTAAAACAAGATATGTTTGCATATAACCCTTCTAGATTAAATATTGGTTCTATTGGTAGATTAAAAAATAAAATTTCAGGTTTAGTCAGTCCTATGTATGTGGTTTTTTCAATAAATAAATCTCTAGTAGATGTGAAATATTTTGAATATTTTATTAAATCACCTAAAATAATAAATAAAATAGATTCACTAAAAGAAGAAGGGGCAAGATTTAGATTTGATTATAATCGTTGGAATTGGATTAATATTCCACTCCCTCCAATAGAAGTACAAAAAGAGATAGTGCGTATATTAGACACTTTTACAGGATATCAGGATTGCCTTAATGAAGAATTAACACTCAGAAAAAAACAGTATGAGTATTATAGGGATAAACTTCTTACTTTTGGAGATAATGTACCATTAAAAAAATTAGGTGATATTGCAATTGATATATATCGTGGTACAGGTATAAAAAAAGATGAAGTAACTGAAAAAGGTATACCTTGTGTAAGATATGGAGAAATATATACTAAATACAATATATGGTTTGACAGATGTTTTTCACACACTATAGAAGAAAATATAAAAAATGGGAAATATTTTGAATATGGAGATGTACTTTTTGCTATAACTGGAGAAAGTGTTAAAGATATATCAAAATCATGCGTGTATATAGGTAATGATAAATGTTTAGCTGGTGGTGACATAGTAGTATTAAAACATGATCAAAATCCTAAATATATGGGATATGTTTTATCAACTACTAATGCTCAAATTCAAAAAAGTAAAGGTAAAGTAAAAAGTAAAGTTGTACATTCAAATGTGCAGGACATAAGTGATATTATTATACCAGTACCGCCTTTGGAGGAGCAGGAGCGTATAGTTAAGATATTAGATCGTTTTGACGCTTTATGTAATGACATTAGTTCAGGGTTGCCTGCTGAAATTGAAATGCGTAAAAAACAGTATGAGTATTATAGAGATAAGTTATTAACATTCAAGGAGAAGAAAGTTTAATTATTTTTAGATTTTTTTAAATTTGTTGGCTCAT
>NZ_JAWLQI010000098.1:0-7000 GCF_036997785.1 Brachyspira pulli | reverse complement strand
ATAAATACACATAATTAATTTTGACAAACTTAGTAATTTTCAGTATAATATATTTATGAGAAATAATTTAAATACAAAAAAATATTTCAATCCTTTAAATGATTATTTTGTACGATATCTCTTTACTGATAAGGGAAGCAGTGAGTCTATACTTTTAGACTTTATCAATTCTATAATGCTCAACGCTAATATGAAAACTTTTCGTTCAGTTGAAATTTTAACACCTTTTAATTTAAAGAAAAATAGGAATTTAAAAGAAACCATAGTTGATGTAAAATGTATTACTCAAAATGGATCAGTAGTTATAATAGAAATACAATTACAAGGTAATTCAAGATTCCCAGAAAGAATACTTTATTATTGGGCAGCTAATTATAGTAAATTATTAAAGCATGGTGAAAGATATGATGAATTAACTCCTGTAATAAGTATTAATCTATTAAATTTCAATTTAGATAAGACAAAAAATATACATTCATGTTATATGCTTTATGAGATGAATAATAAAAAGTTATTAACAGATCATCTTCAGATACATATAATAGAGTTAAAAAAATTCAAGAAAAACATATTAAGTAAAGATTTAAACTGTTGGTTAAAAATATTTACAAGCAAAAATTTGGAGGCTTCTATGTCTGAAATAGTAAAAGAAAAACCTATAATGGAAGAAGTACAAAAGAAATATAATAATTTTGTCAAAAGTAAATTAATGATGATGGAATATGAAAAGAAAGAAGCATACTTATATGGTAATCAAATAATGCTTGATGAAGAAAGAAGATTAGGAAAGGAAGAAGGTATAAAAGAAGGTATTGAGAAAGAAAAATATTCATTAGCTAAAAATATGAAAAAAGAAAACATAGATGTTAATATTATAAGTAAAGTAACAGGTTTGAGTATAGAAGAAATAAATAAATTATAATAAAATATTTGTGATTAACTGATATTAATAAACAGTTAAGTATTATTTAGTTACAAGTTTTTTATAAATATAAAAAATATAATTTAATAAATTGTAATTTTATCATTAATCATAGAAATTTAGAAAATTATTTGTATTAGTTTTTATAGAAATAAATCATTTAAAATTTATAGTTAATTTATTTTTTACAATTTATAATATTTTGCACTATTATAATATAATTATAGCAAATTTATGAAGAAGTACAAACCAACAACAAAAGAAGAATTAAAAAATTTAGTATTTACAGACGGTATAAAACTTAGTTGTGTAGATACAAGCCTCATCACGGATATGAGTTATCTTTTTCATAAAAGTGAAAGGAAAGATTTTGAAGGCATAGAATATTGGGATACTTCTAATGTTGAGGATATGTCTGGAATGTTTGATAAATGCTATTCATTCAATCATACTTTAAATAATTGGAATGTATCTAATGTCAAAAATATGAGCGGTATGTTTCAGGCAGCTATGAAATTTAATCAGCCTTTATATAAATGGAATACTTCAAATGTTAAGACTATGAGCTTTATGTTTAATTATGCTAAATCATTTAATCAAAATATAAATAATTGGAATGTTAGTAAAGTTGAAGATTTAAGTTATATGTTTTGTGAGTGTGAAGTTTTTAATCAGCCTCTTAATGATTGGAACGTATCTAATGTCAAAACTATGGAAGGTACA
The DNA here is from genome assembly GCF_036997785.1 of Brachyspira pulli. Lineage (NCBI taxonomy): Bacteria > Pseudomonadati > Spirochaetota > Spirochaetia > Brachyspirales > Brachyspiraceae > Brachyspira > Brachyspira pulli. The sequence continues at coordinate 5,355 of NZ_JAWLQI010000098.1, read as the reverse complement.
TTTAGGAGAGCTTATAAATTCAATCAGCCTTTATATAAATGGAATACTTCGAAAGTTGAAAACATGCATGAGATGTTTGTACAATGCAAGGATTTTAATCAGACTTTAAATAGTTGGAATGTATCTAATGTGAAAAATATGGAAGCTATGTTTGGTGATACTCTTTCATTTAATCAGCCTCTTGATAAATGGAATACAAAAAACTTAAAAAAAATTGACTCAATGTTTAAATATGCTAAAGGTTATAATTGTTATGACTCATTAGCAAATTGGGATTTAAATAAAATATTAAATATGAATGAATTATGTGATGATAAAGAAAAATTGCCTTTAAGAATCAGAGCATATCTTCAGGCATTTTATGGTTCTTATCAAAATTATTTAAATATCACAAAGGATAATGTCAAAGAGATATATGATTTCATTTCAAAAGATACAAATAAAAAAATTGTGGCATTAAGAAAAAAACTTGAAAGTGATTTTTCTTTGGTACTTTCATCTGTTACAGAAAATTATAATTTTAAAACTATAGAAGAAGCAGAAAAGTATATCGAAAACAATTATAATAAAAAAGATGATAAAAAAGTGAGCTTTATAAATAATAATTATAAGGTTTTAATAAAAGATAAATCAAGAGAAGTTAATATTAATGTTATAAAGTATATATATTTGGAATATTTGTCTCTCAAAAGAGATGTTAAAAGATTAGTAAAAATAGATAATATAGTTAATTTGCTTGATAGAGAATCATTCATAAAGTTTATTAAAAATATTTATGATGAAACTAATAAAGAAACAGCCGCTTTTATTTATTGTTTATACGGAGGAGATGAGGCTGTAAAAAATATATATAAAAAAGCACATGACACAAAACTTTCACTTATAATAATTAAATTAAACAATCAAAGCAAATATGCACTTAAATTGTTATATAAAATATTTATGACTACTAAGAAAACAGAAGTTAGACTTGAAGCAGAAAAAATAATTAATGAATTACTTAAAGAAATGAATATTGATTATACTGAATTTAGATTAAGATATGCTCTTGATTTCGGATTTAATTCTAAATATGAAAAAGTATTAAATGAATATTATAAATTAATTTTGAATAGTGATTATTCTTTGAGCTTGTTTGATATAAAAAATAATAAAGAATTGAAAAAGATTCCTAAAAACTTTGATGAAAATTTAAAAAAAGAAATAATAAAATTAAGAAAAGAAATAAAGAAGTTTATTAAAAAGAATTCTAATCTTTTAGCTATTACATTAATAAACGGTAATAAATACAGTTATGATATATTCAAAGACATTTTTATTGATAATGTTATGATGAATAAATTTGCTTCATCTTTGATATGGAATTTATACGATAATGATAATGTGTTTTTAACAACTTTCAGATATTCAGGCGATGGAAGTTATTCAAACTGTGAAGATGAAGAAATAAAAATTAATGATGATAATTTTATAAGTTTAGCAAGTCCTGTAGAAATGGACGATTACACTATAAATAAATGGAGAAAACAGCTTGAAGATTATGAAATAGCACAGCCTTTACAGCAATTAACAGTTATAAAATTAGATAAAAATAATTTGGAAAAAGAAATAAATAAAATAAAAAATATTAATGCAACTTATGCTACTTTTAAGTATTTTACTAAAAAATATGAAATGAATATTAGTAATGTAATAGGATATGATGGTATTATAACTTATTCATTTTCATCAAATGACGAAGATATTTTTACTATGACTTCAAAAATTCAGGGGGAATATGATGAGCAAATAAATATTACTATTGATTTTAAAAAGAGTGAAAACAAAAAAGAGATAAGTAAAAGATTTGTTTATACTTTATTAGTATTAATGATTTGGGATTTTAGATTGACAGATTTATTTTAATTATATGCCTAAGTAACTATATTTTGCCAAAAATAAATTTTTAAATTTAAAATATTTGCAGGGCTTTGCCCTTACGAAGTACACAGCGTGCAGCACCCCAGTTCTTTTGCGACCTAAGGAAGTACCTTTAGGTATGACCAAAAGAACCAGGCGAAGCCCGCCTACGGCGAAAGACTGCATTTTTGAGCTAAAAGTATGGTATTTTAATACATATTCTTAAAATATTAAATTATAGTATATGCGTTTTTCGCTCTGCGTGCCTGCGGCAAGGTGTCTTAAATTAATAGTTTATATTACATGTAAAACGATTTTAGTATGATTTAGTACTAATTTTATACTTGCACTTTCGCGAAGCGTGCCTGCGGCAGCAACTTTGACGAAGTCCGCAGAGCGTGTGCGGCGGGAAAAAGTTGAATAAAAAAATTGACAAACTTAAAAATTTTTAGTATATAAATAAGTATTATTATTTGTAGTTAATTGATTGCTACTATTTACATATATTAAAATTATAATGAGGATATGAGATTATGAAAAAATATAAACCAACAACAAAAGAAGAATTAAAAAGATTAGTATTCACCAACAACGGTATAAAACTTGGTGATATTGATACAAGTCTTATTACAGATATGAGCGACCTTTTTAATAAAAGTGAAAGAAAAGATTTTGATGGCATAGAAGAGTGGGATACTTCTAATGTTGAGAATATGGCTTATATGTTTGCATATATGGACTACAATGTTTTGGGCCAATACTCAATGACAGAGTTTAATTCTAATTTAAATAATTGGAATGTATCAAAAGTGAAAAACATGATTTATATGTTTGCTTGTTGTACATATTTTAATCAGCCTTTAAATAAATGGGACGTTTCAAATGTGGAAAATATGTCTGGCATGTTTTTGGGTGCTAAAAAGTTTAATCAGCCTTTAAATAATTGGAATGTATCTAAAGTGAAAGATATGAACAATATGTTTCATAACTGTGAAGCATTTAATAAACCTTTGGACAAATGGGATGTTTCTAATGTTAAAGATATGTCTAATATGTTTAATGTGGCTTTGAAATTTAATCAGAATATAAATAATTGGAATGTATCTAATGTTGAAGATTTATCAAAGACGTTTCGTTATTGTAAAGCTTTTGATCAGCCTCTTAATGATTGGGACGTATCTAATGTGAAAAATATGCAACATATATTTGAGGACTGTGAAAATTTTAATCAGCCTTTAGATAAATGGGATACTTCTAATGTTGAAAGTATGGAATTTGCATTTAGAGCATGCGGTAAATTTAATCAGCCTTTAAATAGCTGGAATATGTCTAAAGTAACAAATATAGAGCATATGTTTGCTTTTACAGAAGAATTTAATCAGCCTCTTGATAAATGGGATACAAGAAATGTCATTAGTGTAATGTTGTTGTTTGCCTATGCACGCAAGTTTGATCATTATGAATCTTTAGCAAATTGGAATTTAGACAGTTTACAAGCTATAAGTATAATTTGTGATGATAAGGATATGGATAAATTACCTACAAGAATTCAAGTATATAGGCAGGCATTTTTTCCTAAGGCCGATATTATAAGTATAACAAAATTTAATGTTAAAGAAATATATGAGCTTATTGCAGATGATAAAAATAAAAAAGTTGTAAGATTTAAAAAAAGACTTGAAAGTGATTTCTCATCAGAGCTTTCATTTGTTACAAATAATTATAATTTCAAAACTATAGAAAAAGCAGAAAAGTATGCTGAAAGAAATTACAATGGTAAAAAATATGATAAGAAACTTGAATTTATAAAGAATTGCCATGTATTAATAAAAGATAAATCAAGAGAAGTAAATATCAATCTTATAAAGTATATATATTCAGAATATTTGTCTTTAAAGAAAACTATTAAAAAATTAGAAAAAATTGATAATATGGTTAATTTACTTGATTTAAAATCATTTGTGAATTTTACTAAAGAGATTTATTTAAAAAATCAAGATGAAGTTATCACTGCTTTTGTTTATGCTATGTACGGAGGAGATGAAGCTTTAAAGAAAATATCAGAATTAATGAATACTATTGAATCAAAAAATCTACTTACAATGATAAGCTTCAATATAGAAAGCAGATATGCTCAGAGTTTATTATATAAAATATATCTAAATTCAACTAAAAGTGCAATTCGTAAAGAAGCAGTAGAAATGATTAATGAGTTACTTGAAAAAATTAATATAGGTTATAGTGAATTTAGATTAAGATGTATGCCTAATTTGGGATTTAATTCTAAAGGTGAAAAAGAATTAAATAAAGATTATAAATTAATTGTTAATAATGATTATACTTTAACTTTATTTGATATAAAAAATAATAAAGAATTAAAGAAAGTACCTCAAAATCTTGATAAAAAATTAAAAGATAAAATAAAAGAATTGGGTAAAGAAGCAGATAAGTTTATTAATCATAGCTCACATATTTTAAGTATTATGTTAATAGACGGTGATATATTGAGTTATGACTTGTTTAAAGAAGTTTTTATTGATAACTATTTAATGAATAAATTTGGTTCTGGTTTAATATGGAACTTGTATGATAAAGATAAAAACTTTATAACAAATTTTAGATATACAAGCGATGGAAAATATTTAAACACAGAAAATGAAAAAATAAAAATTAATGCTGATAATTTCATGAGTTTGGCAACTCCTATAGAAATGGACGATGAAACTATAGATAAATGGAGAAAACAAATTGAAGATAGTGAATTATCACAGCCAATAAATCAATTAACATCTATAAAATTAAATAAAGATAATTTGAAAAAAGAAATAAAGAAAATAAAAAATATAGATATAAGCTACGGAGCTTTTAAATTCTTTGCTCAAAAATATGAAATGCATACTAATGATGTAGTAGGAGATAATGACACTATAACATATACATTCACATCAAATGACGGAGATATTTTTACTATGTCTGCAAAAGTTGATGAGGAAGTAGAATATGATGATTTAATAAATATTAGTATTGATTTCAAAAGGGGTGAAAATAAAAAAGAGATAAGTAACAGATTTGTTTATACTTTATTAGTATTTATAATTTTGGATTTTAGATTGACAGATTTATTTTAATTATATGCCTAAGTAACTATATTTTGCCAAAAATAAATTTTTAAATTTAAAATATTTGCAGGGCTTTGCCCCAAACCCCACTTCTTTTGTTGCCACAAAGAAGCAGGCACAGCTAGCCTACAGCGAAGGGCTATATTTTAGCTTAAATTGATAATTTATATTACATGTAAAACAATTTTAGTATGATTTAGTATTAATTTTATACTTACACTTTCGCAAAACGTGCCGACGAAGTCCACCTATGGTGTCGGCATCAACTTTGGCTAAGCCCACATGTGGTGTTCGGGGGAAAAAGTTGAATAAAAAAATTGATAAACTTAGAAATTTT